>SYFR01000226.1 GCA_005800325.1 Myxococcales bacterium
GCGCCGCCGAGTCCGCCCGCGCCGCCGAGTCCTCCGCCCGCGCCGCCTGCGCCGCCTGCGCCGCCGAGCCCGCCCGCGCCGCCCGTCGAGGTCGTCGTGCTGCTGGCAGACGCGTCGGGCGACGTGCCGAGCGGATCGATCGCGCAGGCGGAGTAGCAAAGCGCGGCGACCGAAAGGGCGAGGCCGGTGAGGGTCGCCGAATCCAAGCGAGGAAAGTAGGTGTGCATGGAACTGTGGCGGAATTGTCCCGCGGGCGGGTACGCGAAGTCAAACGTGCTCGCTTCCCTCGAGCCGGCCTCTGCTATTGAGATTGGCGAAACGCTGATTCGCCACCCCTCGCTTCGCGCGTGCCTCGGTTGAAGCCGCGGCTCGCGGGCGATTCCCGTCGGAGCCTCTGCCTGTGTCGATCGCGCCGCGCCCCATGAGCGAGCCCGCCACCATCGCAGCGACCGCTGTCGTCGAGTCGCCGTGTGCCATCGGACCGGGCACCCGGATCTGGCACCACTGTCACGTGATGGCGGGGGCGCGGATCGGGAGCGACTGCGTGCTCGGCAAGGGCGTGCAGATCAGCGGCGGGGCGATCGTCGGCGATCGCGTGAAGATTCAAAACAACGTGTCGGTCTACGACGGGGTCGTCATCGAGGACGACGCCTTCCTCGGGCCGAGCTGCGTGCTCACCAACGTGAAGCACCCGCGCGCGGCGATCTCGCGCAAGCACGCGCTCGAGGAGACGCGCATCGGGCGCGGTGCGACCCTCGGAGCGAACGCGACGATCGTGTGCGGCGTCAAGGTCGGGGCCTACGCCTTCGTCGCGGCGGGCGCGGTCGTGACCCGCGACGTCGCCGCGCACGCGCTGGTGAGCGGCGTGCCCGCGCGCCAAGTGGGCTGGGTCGGGCGCCTCGGGCTGCGCCTCGTCGCGGACGGAGACGCGCTCTGCTGCCCGGAGTCGAGCGAGCGTTACCGCGTCGTCGATGGCGCGCTCGTGCCCGCGTGCTGAGGCGAACGATTCACGGCGCGGGCAAGGGCGCGCAGCGAATCACGGCGCGGGCCGGGGCGCGCTCGTGGTCGGGTCCGGCGAGGGCTCGACCCGAAACAGCCCGAGCCCGTCCGCCATCGCGAGCGGCGGGCCCAGGTGGCGCGTGGCCTCGGATACCTCGCCGACGACGTGGGTCGCGCGCACGGCGGCGATGCGCCGCTCGAGCAGCGCCGCGGTCGCGAAGCTGGACTCGCGCGCAGCGACTCGCGGGTCGAGCTCGCGGTCGAGCACGAAGTTCCATGGCGCCCCGCTCGCGGCCTCCACCGCGAAGAAACCGAAGTCGCGCACCTCGACGAGGACTCGCGCATCGCGGGGGAGGGCGCTCGCCGCGGCTCCGATCGAGAGCTCACGCGTGCGCGTCGTCATCGAGTCGAGGCGCGCGTACCACGGGCGCAGGATGAGCACACCGAGCGCGATCGACGCGGCGCTGAGCGCGAGCACCGCCCTACGCTCGGGCCTGCCGCGCAGGAACGCCGTGGCGATCGCCGCGCCCGCGTAGACGGCGACGGCGAGCCAGACGGCGAGGACGGCGCGCCCCGCGTGGTGGGTCGGGGCACCGCCGCGCATCGCTGCCGCCGACAGGAGCGCGACCATCGAGGTGAGCGCCACGGCAGGGCGAGCGAAGCGTGCCCCAAGCAGAGGGCGTGTGCCGACGAGGGTCGCTCCGGCAGCGACGAGCCAGAGCTCGGGCTCTTCGCGAACGAGCGCGAGCGGATACGCCACGAGATCGTGGAGCGACGCTTCGCCGGCGACGGCGCGGCGATACGCCGAGACGCGGCCCAGGAAATGCAGCGCCTCGCCGTGCGCGATGCGGTTGTGGAGCAGCCACGCGGCGGGCCCGACGAGGGCGAGCGCGGCGCTCGACGCCCGGGGGGCGAGCGACCCACTTCGAGCGTCTCGTTCGAACAGCGTCGCGAGCGCGAAGGCGACGGCGAGCGGCCAAGGCTCGTAGCGGCACAGGCACGCGCACGAGAGGAGCGCGGCCCCTGCGAAGCGCGCCTTCGTGCTCGGCGTGGCCAAGGTCGCGGCGCCGAAGAGCGACATCGCCGCTGTCGGGAGCTCGGGGACGGTCGCGACGCCGAGCCGCGCGCTCCATGGGAACACGGCGGCGAGGAGGGCGCCCGCGAGCGCCGCGCGGCGATCGCGCACCAGGATGCGAGCCGCGGCGTAGACGAGCGCAGCCGACGCAAGGCCGAGCGCGACGGCGGCGGTTCGCGCCACGGTGAGGCTCGTGTCGCCGAGCGCGCGCATGAGCCCGCCGGTGAGCCAGAACGGCAGCGGCAGCCAGCTCGTCCCGGTGGGATCGAGCCGCGGGGCGTGCGCGAGCTCCTGCGCCAGCACGACGCGCGCGAAGTCGTCGTCGCTGACGGCGCGAAATCCGAGGCCCCACGCGGCGCCGCACGCGGCGAGCTTGCTCGTGACGACGAGCGCGAGCTCGACCGCGGTCTTGCGCGCGCCCGAGGGAGGCATGCCCTACCCGTGACTCGCGACGCGGGGCGCCGGAACGACGATCGATCGCTCGATTCGCTCGAGCACGCCGACGACGCGTGCGCCCTCGGCGAAGTCCGTGACGGGCCGCGTGCGCGCGCCGATCGAGGCGGCGAAGTGGTCGAGCTCCAGCTCGAGCGGCGTGCGCGCAGGTGGCGCGGCGCTCGCCGACAACGGCAGCACGGAGGTTGCGGCGTGAGCCGAGCACACGAGCCGGATCGGGGCGCCCGCGTCGAGCTCGTCGAGCGTCACGGAGCCGAGCGTGCCGCGAACGATGGTGCGGCGCATCGGGCGCGCGGCTCGCGTCGACCACGAGAAGCGCGCCTTCACTCCGGAGGCGAGGGAGAGGCGCGCGGTGATCGCGTCTCCCTCGAGCTCCCCCGCGCAAGAGACGATGCGGCTCATGTCGAGCGCCTGCAGGGTCGCGAGCTCGTGCGGCCCGAGCGTCCAGAGCGCGTCGGGACCTCCGGACTGCGTCGCGCGCACGGCGGTGACCTCCTCGATCGCTCCGAGCGCGCCGCTGCGGCAAAGGCGAACGAGCTCGTTCGTGCTCGGCGCGAAGCGAAGGATGTGGCCCACCATGCCAACGCGCCCCGAGCTCGCGCACAGCTCCGAGAGTCGCGCGGCGTCCGCGGCGCTACGCGCGAGCGGCTTCTCGACGAGCACGTCGAGCCCGCCTTCGAGCAAACATTCGGCGATGTCGGCGTGACTCGGTGTCGGCGTCGCGACGACGGCCGCGCCCGCGACATCCGCGCGAACGAGCGCGCGAATGTCCGAAAAACCCAGTGAATTTGGCGCACTTTCGCGCGCCCACGCGCGCGCCACCGGATCGGAGTCCACGACGGCCACGAGCGAGAAGGCGTCGTGCCACGAGAGCGCCCGCGCGAGGCGCTTGCCCCATCTGCCGCAGCCCACGAGCGCGAGCGGGATCCTCATGGCGCCGCCCCGGAGGGCGCGGGTGGCGGCTCGTCCAAGAGCTTCATGAGCTCGCGCGACGCTTCAGTCGCCGGGTGAATGACGGGGCCGTTGATGTCGACCGTGAAAGCGTAGAGCGTCGCCGCGGAGCCTGGCTCCTCGACCACGGCGTGCACGCGCACGTGCTGAAAGCATGCGGACTCCGTCGCCGTGCTCCAGGCGACGGGCCGCTGATGGTGCCGCTCTGCGATCAGCGCGGGAAGGCCGGCGCCGGTGCGGGAGCGGTACTCTTGGACGAGCGCGAGCGAGGCTCGCTCGTCAGCCGCCTCGAAGCGACCCTGCATCCACAGCACGGTCGCCGCCGCGAGCAGCGCCGTCAGCACCATGAGGATCGTTCGCGGCCTTAGCATCGAGCCGCGCCTGCATACCGAAGCACGGCCGGCGCGGAAAGCGGCGCCTTCACCGCCGGACGAGCGTGAGCGCCGCGGGCACGACGAAGCAGGCGACGACGAGACCGGCGACGCTGCCGAGCGCTCCCACGATGCCGACGTGCCGGAGCCCGTCGAAGTCACACGCGATGAGCCCGGCAAACCCGGCCGCCGTCGTGAGCGCCGTGGTCATTACGAGCGGCCCCTCGGCGCGGAGCAGGTCGCGAATCGCGTTCGGGCCGGTCGCTTGGCGCGCGCGAAACAGCAAGAACATGGCCTCATCGACGGTGATGCCGAGCAGCACCGGGAGGACGAGCGCGTCGTAGGCGTGGAGCGGAACGTCGAAGACCGCGAGGAGCAGGAGCACGAGCCCGAGCTCGATCGTGACGACGCCCGCGGCGATCGCCACGTCGCGCGCGCTGCGAAGCGAGGCCGCGAGCGCGAGCAAGACGAGCAGCGCCGCGACCGCACCGATGCGCGGAAGATCGTGCTCCATCGTCGCGCGCAGCGAGCCCTCGAGCCGCTCGTAGCCGGTGATCGAGGCGCGCGGGTCGGTATCGCGGATCGCGGCTTCGACCTCGACCGCCGCGGACTGCCCCTCGCGCGGCAGTACGTACAAGGTGAGGATCGGCGCCTCGTCGGTGCCGCCGAGGTAGCGGCGCAGCATGACGCGCGCACCGCTGCTGCGGAGCTCCTCGAGCGTGACGAGCTTCGTGCTCGCGTCGCGCATTCCGTCGAGCACCGGCTCGAAGCGACCTGGCGCGAAGCCGACGTCCGCGAGCGCACGTCGCAGTTCGCCCGTCTTGGCCGCCAGATCGAGTGCGTCGCGCTCTCGAAGGCGGGCGCGCTGGGTGCTCTCGGCCGGAACGAGCGCGGTCAGCGCGTCCACGCTCTCGGCCGCGGGCATCGCGCCGAGCCGATCGCTCAACGCGTCCGCGCGCGCCATGAGCGCCTCGCGGTCGTCGCCCTCGAGCAACACGACCCACTGGCCCCGCCGTCCGCCGAAGCGCTCGTAGATGCGCTCCTGCACCTCGAGCGGCGCGAGGCCGCTAGGTCGCAGCGCGACGAGGGCCTTCGCGACGCGCGGCGTGAGGCCGGCGCCGACGGCGACGGGGACGGCCGCCGCGAGCACGAGCGTGATGGCCGCGACGGTCCGGTGCGACGTCGCGCGCGCGATGAAGTCGAACATTCGGGAGGGCGGGGTCGGCGCCGCGGGGGTGCGCTCGAGCCACGCCCCGATCGTCGGCGTCAGCGCCACGATGGCGAGGGCCGTCGCGAGCTCGCCGCACGCGCACAAGAGCCCGAGCTGCCGCATCGCCCCGAGCTCCGACAGCGCGAGCGAAGCGAAGGCCGCCGCCGCCGTCGCCGCCGCCGTGAGCACGGGCACGAAGGTCCGCTCGCGTGCGCGTGCCGCGGCGTCGCTCGGCGCGAGCCCGTCCCTTCGCGCATCGAGCAACGCTGCGTAGACGTGCACGCCCGTGTCCACGCCCACGCCGATCACGACGGACATGAACGCCACGGCGATGGCGCTCAGCCCCTGGGGCAAAGCCGCCGCGAGCGCCGCGGTCCACACCGTGCCGACGACGAGCGGCGGCATGACGGCGATGAGCGCGCGCGCCCGCCGAAACACCGCGAGAAACGCGAGCGACGCGAGCACGAGGGAGAGCGCCCCCGAGCGCGTGAGATCGCGGATCAACATCGCCTCGGTGGCGGCCGCGATCGCGTGTCCGCCGGTGAGCGCGATCGTCAAGGCTGCGTGCGTGCGCCTGGCCTCGTCGAGCACCGCCTCGGCCCGCGATACGAAGGCGCGCGCGTCGGCCCCGCGCAGCGCTTGGCCGCGAGGAAACACGAGCACGAGCCGCGCGAGCCCGTCCTCCGAGACGAGCGAGCCGTCCGCCTCGACGCGAAACCCGAGCCCCACGCCGCGCTCTTCTCGCACGAGCTCGGACAGTCGAAGCGGATCGCTGCCGATGGCGTCGGCGAGCGAGCCGCCTCCCGGCGCGAGCAACAAGGCGCGCGTCTGGCGCAGCCTTCCCCGCATGCCCTCGGCGGAGAGCGCCTCCGCGAGTCGCGCGCGCGCAGCTTTGTCGGCGTGCCGCCACGCGAGCCACGGGTCGGGCCACGCCTCGCCGCCGCCCGCGAGCGAGGTCGCGGCCGCTTCCACCTCAGGGAGCTCTCGCAGGCGCTCTGCCACCTCGCTCGCAGCGACCGCGACGTCGGCGATCGCCTCGGACCTCGCGGCGCCGTCATCTCCGTTGGGCGCGGGCCGCGCCGAGGCGCCGTCATCTCCGTTGGGCGCGGGCCGCGCCGAGGCGCTGTCATCTCCGTTGGGCGCGGGCCGCGCCGAGGCGCCGTCATCTCCGTTGGGCGCGGGCCGCGCCGAGGCGCCGTCGCTCTCGATGAGGACCATCGCGACGTCGCTGCCTCCGAAGGCGCGCAGGTACGTCCGCAACGCCGCCGCCTCGCCGCGCTCCGGCAAGAGCGCCGCGACGTTCGGATCGAGCCGGAGGCGCGTCGCGACAGCGAGCGCGGCGAGCGCCGTCGTGAGCGCGAGGCCCACCGCGAGGACGCGCTGCCACCGGCTACTGAGCCGTCTGCTGGTCATTCTACTGGGCCATCTGTTGGGCCATCTGTTGGGCCCTCTGCTGGGCCTCGTCTCGCGGGGGGGCTCACGACCGGCATCGAGCGCACGTCTTGTCGAAGCGCGCCAAACGGGTACTCTAGATCACGGCTCGTTCTTCTCGCACACCATGCGCACCTTGCTTGTTCTATCGATGTTGCTCGTCGGGGCGTGCGCCACGGCCGGCACGGGTTCGCTCATCGACGACGACACGGGGTTCGGCGTGGGGGGCGCGGCGTCGAACGCGAACGCGACGACGGGGCTCGACGCGAACAACGCGACGACCACGGGCTCGGGCGGATGCGGCGACGGCGACATGAGCTGCGCCGGCGCGTGCGTCGACCCGCTCGCCAACGCTTTTCACTGCGGCGGCTGCGATCAACAATGCCCGTCGAGCTACGCCTGCGTTCAAGGGCAGTGCCAGCAGAGCAGCGGCTCCTCCGGTCCGAACACCAGCGCCAGCGCCTCGAGCGCGTCGTCGGCCAGCGCGTCCTCGTCGGTCAGCGTGTCGGTGTCGGTGTCGTCGTCGTCGTCCGCGGCCGCATCGACCGGCTCCGGGGTCATGAACTGCGATCCGATGAACCCGGGAGTCGGGTGCGGCGCGAGCAAACACTGCGTGCCGCAGCAGGCCGGAATGCCGATCTGTTCGGGCCCAACCGGCAACGGCGGGCAATACGCTTCGTGCAACTCCCCCGCGGAGTGTGCGCCCGCGTTCGAGTGCGTCCAGACTCCGTACCTGTCCGTGTATTGCATGCAGTGGTGCACGAACGACTTCGACTGCCCTGGCGCGCTCGATCTGTGCGAGTTCTTCTCGCCGGGGCTCTACGTCGGCGGCCTACAGTACGGCGTCTGCTACGACGGCTATCCGTAGCGCGCGCGTGAGGCGTCGCAGCCATTCCTGATTGCCCACGACGGCGGCGTGGACTCGCGCGGACCTCGGAAGCTCGATCGGGATCGGCTCAGTGCTCGTCGCGCAACCCGCCGACCGCTCGGTACGCCCGCGCGATGGCGCTCGCATGGGTGGCCCGTCCGCGCGGCGTCTGCGGCGTGAACGACTCGAGCACGCCAGGATTTCTGCGTTCGAGCGTGGCGAGCGCGTCGGTGACCGTCCCTTCGACCGCGACGCGCTGGCTGGCGAGCGAGTCGATCGCGGAGGCGACCATGCCCGGCGTGCGTTTGCTGTCGTGCTCCTCGAGCAAGAGCCAGAGCGCGAGGGCGGCCCCACTTCGATCGCGTCTCTTGGCGGCCCATCGAAATAACGGCTGCGTCGCGTCGCGCCCGGCGACGGCAGCGCGAGCCTCTGCCGCCATCGCGAGTCCGACGCCGTCATCGAGTCGGTGCCGCTCGCTCTCGAGTCGGTCGACGAGGGCATCGACCGGGAGGTGCCCGATCGCGAGCGCGACGGCGAGCTCGATGTCGTTCAACATCCGCTCGGTCCAGCCTTTCGCCTCCGAGCCTCGCGAGCGCTGCTCCGCAGGCCCGGCGGTGAGTGCGCCTTTGTAGTGGCGAAGCACCCGGCCGAGCATCGTGCCGGAGAGCTGTCCGCGCCAAGCGGGCATCGCGGTGAGGACGTAGCGCACGCGGCGCGAATCGAGGGCAATGACGCCGAGCGCAGCGCGCGGCGAGACCGTGACCGCGCGGCTCGCGCACAGCACGACCTCTTCGAGCAGCTCGAGGCTCCGCGCTGCCGGCGCGAGATCCAGCTCGTCTTCGGAGAGCTCGCGGCCGCGCTTGCGGTGTGCGCCGAGTTTTTTTGCGATGGCGAGCACCGCATCGTCGTCGACTCGCGTGCACTTCCAGGCGAGCTCGAGCAGCGACGGCGGTACGGCGCTGCTCGATACGGATGCGGCGCAGAGCTCGACGACGAGCTCGGAGCGCTTCTTCGCGCTGCGCGCTAGCACCACCGTCTCACTCGCGAGCGGCGCCGTCGCGAGCCCCGCCGTGAGCATGCCCGCATCGAGCCGGGGGCTCGCCACGAGCGCGTCGGACACGAACGCGGCGAGGCGCGCCTTCCCCGTGAGCGCGCCAAACTGCTCGCCTGCGCGCGATAGCGCCTTGGCCGCCTCGCTCATCAGCTCGCGGAACTCGGCCTCGCCTCCGAGCCGCTCGTCGAACGGGTGGCGTAGACCCAAGCCGAGCGCGAGGCCCGTACCTGCGTGGCATGGCAGCGCCGTGGCGCACGCCGCGATCAACCCGACGACTCGCTCCCGCCCGAGCGCGCGCGCGGCCATCATGGCCCCTTCTTCGTCGAGGGACGCACCGGCGTTCGCGAGCGCATTGGCGACGTCGGGCGCGAGGACGCCACCGTCCTCGAGAGCCCGCAGCGCCGCCGCGAAGCGCGCCGAGTCGACGAGGACGCGCACGGTCGTGTGCTCGCCGAGGGCACCGGCCGCGCGCGCACGCACCTCGACGGCAGCGTCCCGCGTCTCAATCACACCTCGGAGCTCGCCCGCCGCCGGATTCGACGCCACGGCGCGCCGCACCTCGCGCCGCTCATCGTTCGCGAGGCGCTCGAGCACTGCACGATCCCGCGCGATCCGCGCCGCTGCTTCGCGCAAGAGTGTGTCCGGCGATTGCGACCACGCATCGGCGACGAGCGGCGGCAACGCGCGCGGCGTGATCAGCGCGAGCCAGCTCCGGTCGAGCACCGGCAGGCGCGCAGGCCATCGCGCGGCGCGCTCGATGGCATCGAGGGTCGCGCGCGGGTGGGAGCTCGCGCACAGGACGAAGAAGGCGTCGTCCGCGTGGCGTGCCGCGAGAGCATCTCGCACCGCGTCCGGCGCGTTCTCGTGGTGAACGAGCCCGCGCTCGAGCTGCCGCACGGCATCGTGCGGGTCGTCTTCGTCGGCAAAGAGCGCGGTCCCTTCGCGGGCGATGCGACGCGCGGCGATCGCGAGCGCAGCCCCATGCGCGGCGCTCGAGCCGACGAGGTGCCTGAGCACGCTCCCGCTTCCCTGTTCAGCGAGCGCCTCGTTCACTTCGGGGCTGTTGCGCTCGGGAAGCCTAGCGAGCTCCTCGAGGAGCGTGGGGTCGAGCATGCGTGGCGAGCCTCGGAAGTTCGCGGCCATGTCGCGCCACGGTCGCAGGGCCGAGGTTCCGCGACGCGTCCTTGCTATATACCGAACATGTTGGCGCTCAGCCCGCCCGACCTCGTCGCGTTGCTCGTCTCGCTGCCTGCAGAGCGCACGCCTTTCGTTTGGGGCCCGCCCGGGATCGGCAAGAGCGCGCTCGTGCGTGAGGCGGCGGCGCGCTTGGGCTTGCCGTGCGTGACCTTGCTCGGGACGCAGCTCGCGCCGGAAGATTTGATCGGCGTCCCACGGATCGTCGCGAGTGACGGCCAGCCCGCCGGGCGCCACGTGACCGAGTTCTGCCCGCCGCGCGCCATCCTTCGCAGCGAACCCTTCTTGCTCTTCGTCGATGAGCTCAACAGCGCCGTGCCCGACGTGCAGAAGGCCTTCTATTCGCTCATCCTCGACCGGCGCCTCGGCGACTACGAGCTGCCGCCGAGCTCGCGCGTCGTCGGAGCCGGCAATCGTGTGGAGGACCGCGCGCTCGTGCGTCCCATGGCGACCGCGCTCTCGAACCGCATGGTGCACGTTGCGCTCGAGCCGCACGGGGAGAGCTGGCTCGCGTGGGGCTCGCAGCATGGGCTCCACCCGCTCGTCTTGGCGTTCGTTCGCGCGCGCCCCGATCGCCTCCACGAGCCCCCGCCGAATGACGCAACACCGGCGTATCCCACGCCGCGCGCGTGGCACATGTTGAGCGACGTGCTTCACACGGTGCAGGGCTCGCTCTGGCCGTCGGTCGCCGCCGGGTGCGTCGGCGATCGAGCCGGCGCCGAGTTCAGCGCCTTCGCCAAGCGCGCGCTCCTTGCGCCTTCGCTCACGGACCTCGCCGAGGGTTCGGCGGCGGTGCCCGACGATCCGGACCTCATCTACTTCCTCGGCGCGAGCATGGTGGGCCTGCTCGGCTCAGAGCGAGAGAAGGACGGTGTGCTTGCTGCACGCGCGCTCGCGAAAATCGCCCAAAAATCGATGGAAATCGCCGTGTGGGCGGTCGAGTCCGGGATGCGCGCGGCGAGGACGGCGGCCAGCGAGGCGTTCATCGAGCACCTGAGATCGAGCGGCTCGTCGGTGCTCGCAGACGTCCTGCGCCTCGGCCGCTTTGCGAGGGAGCGCGAGGGCGGTGAGCGTTAAGCACCTGCGCGTCGGCCGCACTGCGAGGGAGCACGCGTCGGTGCTCCCGGACGTCCTGCGCCTCGGCCGCTTTGCGAGGGAGCGCGAGGGCGGTGAGCGTTAAACACCTCGAGCGCACCCTTGAGCGAAGCCTCCACGCCGACGTCAATGCTGCGGCCCGCCAGGCGCGCGACAAGCTCGCCTACGCTCGCGTCTGGTTGTTGCGGCACAAGCCGTTCTTCGGCGTGCTCGCGCGAGCCTTCCTGCTCGAGGCGACTCTCGCCGTGCCGGGCTATCGCCTCCTCCCCGACGATCGCCTCCTCTTCAATCCCCTCACTGTCCTCGCGGCGCGTCCGCCGGCGCTCGCGGCGCGCCTCGCCCACCTCGCGCTCCACGCCGCGCTGGGTGCCCACTTTCGCCGTGGCGAGCGCGAACCCCGTCGCTGGAACGTCGCGCACGATCTCGCGATCTTTCCGCTCCTCGACGCTGCCGATCTCTCCCTTGGGACGCCGCCGAACCTGCCGCTCGATCTTGCGCCGGGTGCGAGCGCCGAGGCGATCTACCGCGCGCTCGCCCCGGAAATTGCGCCAGATCCGATGTGGGCCGATCTCTCGGAGCCCGTCGATTCGGCGACGCCTCGGATGCCGCCCACGCAGCGCGGAGGTGCCGCCAGCGGCGACAGCAGCGCCGACCGCGGGGCGACCGCCGACACGCTTGGGCAAGTGGCTCCGCACGACGTCGCTCCTCACGCGCTCGACTCGTTCGACGCCGCGGCGCGTGCGCGCGAGCTCGACTGGAAGCTTCGCCTCGCCGCGGCGCTCGAGGAAGAGGCGCGCAGCGGAGGCTCTACCTTCGGCGAGCTGCCCGCATCGCTCGCTGCGCTGCTCCGCGCGACGATCGAGCCGCCGGCGTCGTTCTCCGCGATCCTGCAGCAGTCGATCCACCTTCTTCAGCGCACCGAGCGCAGCTACCTGCGCCCTTCGCGCCGCATGAGCGCGCTCGCCGCCGCGAGCGGACGATGGCCCGAGCTCGTCATGATGCCCGGCCGCCGCATCGAGCATGGCGGGCGGCTCGTCGCGGTGGTCGACACGTCGGCCTCCCTGCCGCTCGGAACGATCGGCCGGTTTTTCGGGGCGATCGTCGCGGCCGCGACGGCCGAGGGGATCGACGAGCTGCGCGTCGTGCAGGCCGACTGCGAGGTGACACGCGACGAGACGTCGTTCGCGGCCGACCTCCTCTTTCGCGACGTCGAAGTCTCGGGGCGCGGAGGCACGGACTTCGCGCCGGCGCTGGCGATGCTCGCCGCGGAAGCGCTGCGCGATCGCAGCCGCTTCACGGTCGCCTACCTCACCGATCTCGAAGGACGCATGCCGCCCGACTTCGACGCGCACCTGCTCGACGTCGTCTGGGTGGTCGCGAAGCGCACGGCCTCGCTGCCGCCCTTCGGTCGCGTCGTCGAGCTCGCGTGAGCGACGGCGTTCGCGCCGTTCGCGAAGAGTCAGCGGGGCACGGCGCGCGGCCCCCAAGCAGCGCAGCGTGCCGCCCGCGCGCGCTCAGCCGGGGAGCATGCAGATCCCGAGGTTCGGGAAGCCTTGCGCGGTGACGGGGACGCACTCGCGCCCTTCGAGGCACCCGCCCTTTCCGGCGGCCTCCATCAGCTTCGTCGAGTCGCACAGGTGCCGGCATTTGCCGTACGGGTCCATGTTGTCGACGCCGTTCTTATTGCAGAGCATCGAGTCGCCGCAGTCATTGACGTACTCGCACTGCTCGCCCTCGCCGACAGCGCTCGGCGCCGGGGGGTGGCAGACCGCGAGGCCGGCGTCGGGATCTTCGACGTGGCACTCCGTGTCGCCTGGGCAGTCGCCCTTGAAGAGCTCGCACGAGTCGTTGTAGCTGCACACGAAGGCTCGAAACATCTTCGCTTCGTCGAAGCTGAGGATGATGTTGCAGCTGCCGCCGTCGCACGGCTGATCCGTGTCAGGACAGCAGTACGGCGTGCACTTTCCGGCGGCGCACTTCAGTCCGGCCTGGCACTCCGACGGCCCCGAGCACGCGACGCCTTTGTCCTTGAGTCCGCCGCCCGCGGGCGCGCACTTGGTCGAGTAGTTCGTGCCGTCTTTGCTGACGTCGCACCACAGTCCTTCCGGGCAGTCCTGCGCCAAGAGGTCGCAGTCTCCTTTGGGGATGTTCGTGTACTCGGCGCTGCACGTCAGCGTGCCGCCGCCGGTGGTGACCGACGACGACGAGTTGGTCGACGTGCCGGTCGACGTGGCGCTGTTCGAGCTCGTCGATGCTCCGGCGCCCGCGCTACCCGAGCTCGAGGAGGTCTCCTCAATCGAGCAACCCCACGCCGCGCCGAGCCCGGTTGCGAGAGTCAGAATGCAGACGATGCGAAGCGAACCCATATGCGCCGCAGCGTAACACGCGGCCCGGCGCCGGGCTTCGCCGTTTCTCACACGCCGCGGCGCAGACGCGGCTCGAGCTCGCCCGCGTCAGCCGCCCTTGCCGCCCGCGCCGCCCGCGCCGCCC
>SYFR01000227.1 GCA_005800325.1 Myxococcales bacterium
GAGGACTATCCGACGCTGGCGCTCGCGATGTTTCAGAAGGGGACGCCGTGGACGCGCGGCTACTCGATGACCAAGTCGGCGGCGTGGAACGCGTCGGGCGGCGCGTCGTCGAACGAGCCGATGGCGATGTATGAGGAGCTCATCGTGCTCCGCGAGCGCAAGAACACGACCGGCATCGAGGTCAGCGGGGCGAGCACGAGCTACGACGTGCTGCGCTGGGATGGCTCATGCGTGACGTTGCAGTCGGGAGAGTTCGTGTTCGACCGGCCCGGCAAGGTCGCGAGCGCACCCATCGTGTGGAAGCGACTCGAGGAGCACGTGCGCGACGCGCTCAAGGACGCCGAAGAGCTGCGGCCGACCTATCTCGCTCACCGTCGCGAGTGCAAAGGCGCCACCATGGGCAGCGTGACGAAGGAGTGCGAGAAGCTCGACCGCGAGTTCAGCCGAGCCATCGCCGAGTACGTGCGCGAGCGCGGTGGGGTGCCGCTCCCGAAGAAACTCCCGAGGCCCTAGCTCTCGGCCGAGAACGGCATTTCGGCGGGCAAAGGGCGCAGCGTCGTCGATGTCAGCGGCGGCGACGGCGAAATGCCAGCCCGAGGCCGAGCCCACCGAGGAGCGCGAGCCGCATGGCGCTTGCGTTCGATCGAGAGCTCGCATTGCCCGCGCCGACCGCGCAGTCGCAGCCACCGCCCGCGTCGAGCGGCTCGGTGCCGACGTCCGGCTGGAGCAGCACCTTGCAGAGCTCGACCGTCAGCGGCTCTTTCGCCTTCTTGCCCGGCGTGCCTTGCGTGAGCGCGGTCTCGAGGTTGCCGGTGTTGCGGTTGTCGTGGTGGTAGCTCTCCCACTCGACGATGCCGTCGCTCTTGCCCTCGGTGTGCCACGCATAGAGCCAGCCATTGCGGCTGCCGGTCACCACCTCGAGCTTGCCGTCGCCGTCGAGATCGCCGACCGCGGGCGTCGGAATGAGCCACTGGCCCGTGAACTTCGGCCAGCCCTCGGGCTCGCGGCCGCACGCGTCCCACGCGTGGAGGTAGTAGCCGCCCGAGCCCGCGACGACCTCCGGGTAGTCATCGCCGTTGAGGTCGACGACCGCGTGGCTGTTGAAGAAGCTGTAGTCCTCGAGCACGAAAGGCGCCGCCGGCATCATGTTGCCCGTCTTGCCGCTCCACACCGAGAGCAAGTGCTCGCCCGGCGCATTGCCGAGCGCCGCGCCGCCCTGGAGCTGGATCGCGAGGTTGAGCGAGCTGCCCGAGGTGATGACATCGGGCTCACCGTCCTGATCGACGTCGCCGAGCGACGGGTGGCCGAAAAGCGGAAACATCGTGTTCGGGCGGTAGGCGCTCGTCAGCTCCCCGAAGGTGCTCGACGGCGCGACGCCGTGCCGCACGGCTCCTGTGTCCGGATCGGTATAGACGGGGAGGCCGTTCGGCGGGGTCTCGTTGAGCTTCGGCTGCTTGCCTGGATCCGCCGGCAAGACGAGCGGGGAGCTCGCGTTGCCATGGATGACGCTCGCGAGCTCGCCGCCGAACCGCGCGATGACGCCCGAGTTCGAGACGCCCTCGGCGACCAGCGGAAACAGGTAGAACGAGGTCATCGTGACAGGCCAGTTCGGGAGCCACGGCTCGCCGCCTGCGGCGGTGCCTCGCCCGTCCACGAGATAGGCCGCGCCCGACTGCTCGCCCTTGCCGAGGCGTTCGTTCGAGCCGACGAGCAGCTCGGGATAGCCGTCGCCGTTGAAGTCCGCGACCGCGGGTGTCGTCAGGACGCGGCCCCTCTTCGGCTCGTCGCTCAGCTTGCCCGTATAGTGGAGCGTGACGGGCCAGCCCGGGAGCATCGCGCCGTCGCGATCGAACACGTAAATCTTGCCGTCGAAGGCGGCTTGAATGATGTCGAGATCGCCGTCCTTATCCATGTCCTCGAGCACCGGCGCCGCGAAGGCTCCGGTGTCGATGATGTTCTCGGTGTCCATGCACGGGCCCGCGGGCTCGCTCCCGTCGGTCGGGCATGACGGCACGTCGGGCAGGCGCACGGGCCAGCCCGCACGCAGCGCGCCGCCGTTGTCGAGCACGTAGAGGTTGCCGTTGAACGAGCTCAGGACGATCTCGAGCTTGCCGTCGCCGTCGAGATCCGCGACGGCCGGGGCGTTGGAGAACGAGTCGCCGGCGAGGCTCGGATCCACGGCCTTCGATGCGTAGGCCTTCGAGGCGAGGTAGTTGGGCTTGCCCGCGATGGGCTTCTCCGCGAGGCCGTCGACGCGCGAGCCGACGAAGGGAAACCCAGCGATCGGCTCAGGGCCGTTGCTCGTGAGCTTGTATGCGAGGAGGCGGCCGCTCGTCGTCGGGTAGAGGAGGTCGCGCACGCCGTCGCCGTCGAGATCGGCGAGCTTCGGGCTGCCCTCGCCGCTGTCGCCGACGTAGATCGGAAATCCCTTCACGAGATCCGGATCGCTGTAGATGTAATAGGTGCGGCGCATCTCCCCCGGGACGTCGCCGATCGCGCCGCCGTAATGGGCGACCGAGCGCACGCGTACGGTGATTGTGTACTTGTTCTCGCCGTGCGGGCTCTCGGGATCCGGCTCGTGCGTCGGGTCCATGGTGCGGACGTCGAAGGTGGCGATCGGCCCGTCTTGCCCGGTGATGACGGTGCTCGGAACGTTCTTCTCGCTCCCGAGCTCCTTGAAGTCGGCGTCGAGCGGCTGCACGCCCGGCGCCCACTCGACCGTGTAGTCGTAGCTCGTCGCGCGCGTGGCGCTGACGTGGCCGTGGAGCTCCACCGGGCCGCTCACCTGATCTTTGTAGAGGACCTCGAACCAGTAGGGGCGCACGACGTCGACCTCGGGCGGGATCTTGCCGTCCTTGACCCACTCGACCGCCGTGTTCGCGTTGACGCGCCCGTAGCCGAAGCGCTGATCGAAGCCCGGCTGCGACCAGTAGTAGCGGGGATCTTCTTGCCGCGACTCGGGCACGTCGATGTCGTCCGCCGTCATCAAGAAGAGCTGCTGCGCCTCGGCGGCCGTGAGCGGCGGCGTCAGCCCGTACTCGAGCGCCGTGCTCATCACGAGCCCCGAGATCCCGCTGAGCTGCCCCGTCGCCTCGCTCGAGCAGCCCGTGCCCGAGGCGCTCAAGAAATTCTGGCCACCGTAGTTCGTACAGGTGTTGAACTCGAGGAACGTCTCGACGTTCGTGATGTTGCCGCCGGGTGAGTAGGTGATCGCGTGCACCGGGAGCGTGTGATTCGCGGTGACGGGCATGTTGTGATGGCGCGCGTTCTCGTCGGCCATGCTCGTGATCGAGAGCGTGCCGTTCGCGTAGGCGTAGTCGAGCGCCTGCTGCGTGAAGCGGTTCATGTTGATCGTTCCGAGCGCGCACTGCACGACGCGGGCGCCGTTGTCCGTGGCGTAGACGACGGCCTGCCCGAAGGCGTTGGCGTCCGCGATGAAGCTGTCGCCGACGCGCATCGCGATGAAGCGGCACTTGTGGCAGCCGCCGATGCCGCCCATGCCGTTGTTGCCCTCGGCGGTCGAGTCGTTCGCCTCGCCGGTGCCGTGCCCGTAGTGCGTGTCGTCGTACGGGTCGTTGTCGTCCTTCATGAAATCCCAGCCGGAGATGTCGTCGACGTACCCGTTGTTGTCGTCGTCGACCCCGTCCGAGAAGTTCTGGATCAGATCGCCCGCATCGAGCAGGCCGTTCCGGTTCTTGTCGCCGCGCGGCCGCCCGTCGGTCGGGGGCGGCTCGAGCGTCTGCGTGTTCTTGTAGTCCGAGACGCTGAGGATCCCGTCGCCGTTGCAGTCCATCCCGGCGAGCGCGCCGTCTCCTCCGCAGGCCTCGCCCGTCGCGGTCGCCGGCTTGTGGCCCGCGAGCTCGCCCGGATTGAGCCAGGCGCGATCGAGCAGGTCGGCCTCGTGCCACTTGATGCCCGAGTCGGTGACCGCGATGAGCACGCGATCGTCGCCCTGCGTGAAGCGCCACGCGAGATCGATGCTCATGCCCGAGGCCGTCTCTTCGGGGCGGAGCGTCAGATCCCCCGACTGCGTCGGAAGAAACGAGTAGTAGTTCCACTGCCCGTTGTGGTCCGTGTCGTAGCCGTAGCCCGGATCGTTCGGCCAGTTCTTCGGGTCGGCCATGTCTGCCGCCGTGAACGACTCGCTCGGCGGCCAGACCGCGGGCGCGTCGCCGGCGACGAGGGCGCCGCTCGTGGCGAGCAGAGCGGCGAGGGACGTGCGCGCGGCGAGCGAGCGCTGTGCAATGCGTGAGAAGGGCAAGGTCACGGTGCCTCCGAGTGCGTGCTGGAAAAAAAGTAGCGCGACAGAGTACCACGCGGGGCCGCGCGGCCCGGCACCGGAAAGTTCGCCTGGTCTCTGCCGCCCGTTTGCGCGCCAGCCCTCACGCGATACGGTGCCGCTCCGATGGACACGGGAGCGGACGCGAAGCCGGAGCTACGGCTGATCCCTAAGATCGACGCGCTCGTGCGGCACCCCGAGCTCAAAGAGGCACGCGCGGCTCTCGGCGAGCCAGGCGTCGTCGAGCTGGCGCGTCTCATCGCCGCGGACGTGCGGCGCGAGATCCTGGCCGGTGCTCCCGCGTCCTCGCTCGATGCGTGCGCCGAGCGTGTGCGCCAACACTACCTCGCGCTCGCGACGAGCCGCATGCGGCGCGTGATCAACGCGACCGGGGTCGTGCTCCACACGAACCTCGGCAGAGCGCCGTTGTCGCAAGAAGCCGTCGAGGCCGTGACGCTCGCGGCGCGCGGTTATGAGGTGCTCGAGGTCGACGTCGAGTCGGGCAAGCGCGGAGGACGCGGCGGCTTCGCGGAGCGCGCGCTCAGTTCGCTCACCGGCGCCGAGGCGGCGCTCGTCGTCAACAACAACGCGGCTGCCGTGCTGCTCGTGCTCGCGGGGCTCGCTCGCGGGCGCGGCGTCGTCGTCTCCCGCGGCGAGCTCGTCGAGATCGGCGGCGGCTTTCGCGTGCCCGAGGTGATGCAGAGCTCGGGCGCGCGGCTCATCGAGGTCGGGACGACGAACCGCACCCGCATCGGAGATTTCGCGCGCGCGCTCGACGAGCACGCCGACGCCGACGTCCTCTTGCGCGTCCACCCAGGGAATTTCAAGCAAATCGGGTTCGTCGAGGCCGCCGACCGGCGCGAGCTCGCCCGCCTCGCCGTCGATCGCGGCAAGCTCTTCGTCGAAGATCTCGGGGGCGGCGCGCTCGTCGATCTCGAGGCGCACGCGGGCCTCTCTGGCGAGCCGCTCGCGCGGGAGTGCATTCGACAGGGCGCCATGCTCGTCTGCTTCAGCTGCGACAAAGTGCTCGGCGGTCCGCAGGCGGGCGCGATCGTCGGTCGTAGCTCGCTCGTCGACAAGCTACGAAAAGACCCGTTGGCGCGGGCGCTTCGGCTTGGACCGCTCCCGCTCGCCGCGCTCGAGGCGACGCTCGCGTCCTACCTCGCCGGCGACTTCGGCGCGATCCCGGTGCTCGCGATGCTCGCGATGCCGCTCGCCGAGGTCGAGGCGCGCGTCATGAGGTGGTGCGAGTTACTTCGCGGCGCGGACGTCGATGCCGTGCCGGTCCACACCGAAGGGCGCGTGGGCGGCGGCACGCTCGCCGAGGAGCCGCTGCCCACCGTCGCTCTCTGCCTCGAGGTGCCGTCGGCCGCGGAGCTCGTGCGCTCCCTTCGGGCCGGAGAGCCTCCGGTGTTCGCGCGCGTGCACGAGGAGCGCGTCCTCTTCGACGGTCGCACGGTGCTGCCCCACGAGGACGACGACCTCGTCCGCGCCATCATCGCCGCGGTGCGCGCACTTCGGACGTAGCAGGCTTTTGAAGCCTCGGCGCGCCGACTCGGTCGGTTTTTCAGCGCCCAGCCGAAGGGCTCATAGCTCGAGGACGTCCATCGGAGCCGGCGACACGGCTTCGGGCAGGCCCCGCTCGGCGAGCTTGCGCGTGAGCACGCGCTGCGGTTGCGGGTCGCCGTGGACGAGCGCGATCTGCGCGAGCGGCCCGCGCTCTTTGCAGCGCACCGCGTACTCGACGAGGTCGCGCTGGTCGGCGTGCGCCGAGAAGCCGTTGAGCACGACGACCTCCGCGCGCCGGTCCCGCTCGACGCCGAAGATCTTCACGCGTGGCCGCTTCTCGACGAGCCGTCGCCCGAGCGTGTGCTGCGCCTGATAGCCGACGATCAGCACCGTGTTCTTGGAGTCCTCGATGGTCGCCTTCAGGTGGTGCAAGACGCGGCCCGCCTCGCACATGCCGCTCGCGGCGATGACGATGCTCGGGCGACTTTCCATCGTCGCCGCCTTGCTGTCCTCGACGGTCTCGACGTAGGAGAGCTCCGGCAGGTCGAACGGCGAGTCGCGACCGAGCAACATCGCGCGCGTCTCGTCGTCGTAGCACTCGGGATGAAGCTTGAAGACGTCGGTGATCTTCACCGTGAGCGGCGAGTCGACGTAGATGGGCATCGGCGGCAGCCGCCCGTCTTTCTTGAGGCCCTTGAGCGCGAGGATCACCTCCTGCGCGCGCTCGAGCGCGAACGACGGGATGACGATCTTGCCGCCGCGCTCGTAGGTGCGCTTGATGACCGCGGCGAGGTCGTCGTCCATCTTGTGCGTCGAGTCGTGCAGCCGATCGCCGTAGGTGCTCTCGGTGATGAGGACGTCGATGCCGTCCGGGACCTGGGGGTCGGCGAGGATCGGGCGGCCGACGCGCCCGAGATCGCCCGTGAACGCGATCGTCCGCTTTTTGCCGTCTTCTTCGACCTCGAGCACGCTGACCGCGCTGCCGAGCACGTGCCCCGCGTCGAGAAACGTGAGCGCGACCTCCGGCGTCAGGTACGCCCGAAATCCATAAGGCACCGAGTGAAACATGCCGATCGTGCGCAGCACGTCGCGCACGTCGTAGAGCGGCTCCACGAGCTCGTCGCGCCCGTCCTCTGCCGCGTGGCGATTCAAGAAGCGCGCGTCCTGCTCTTGAATCATGCCGGCGTCCTGGAGCATGACCGTCGCGAGATCACGCGTGGCCGGCGTCGCGTAGATGGGGCCCTTGTACCCGTTTCTCACGAGCATCGGCAGGGCACCTGAGTGATCGATGTGCGCGTGCGAGAGCACGACGGCCACGATGTCCTTCACGGAGAGGGGGAGCTCTTTGTTCCGCTCGTACGCCTCGCGCCGCCGCCCTTGATAGAGGCCGCAATCGAGCAGGATGTTCCCGCGACGCGTGCGCAAGAGATGCATCGATCCCGTTACGGTCTGGGCCGCACCCACGAACTGCAAGTCCATGGCGCGAGAGGATAGTGCCTCACGCAGCGGCCAGGGGAGCGAAGCGCGCGATGCCCCACGGCGGCGGACTCTCTCGCACTCTCGGCGAAGCTTGACTCCGCGGCCTGGGTGCTTTTGAAATGCGCCCGCCTCATAAGTACCTGGAAATGGCGACGTGACCGAGCTCCTCGTCATTTGCGCGTTGGCAGCGCTCGGGTTTGCAGCGGCCCGGGCGATGGGCGCGACCTTTCGGCACGGCCCCGCGGCGCACGCCGAGCTCGTCCAGGCCGGGGCGGTGGTGCACGCCGCGGCGCTGAGCTTCTTGCGCCGCACCGTCTCCGTGGGGGCGGCCGTCGCCGCCGTTCTCGGCGCGCTCGTGTTCCTGAGCTACGGCGTGGCCTACCAGCTTCAGGCGCTCTCGGAGTCGGCGCACCGCGAGCACGGCGTCGTCGCGACCGTCGGGTACGCGGTGGGCGCGATCGTGGCGCTCGCGGGGACCTCCGTTGGCCTGCTCGTGGCGCGGGACGCGATGCCGAAATTTGCAACGGCGCTGACGCGAACGCGGCAAGACGCCCTGATCGTGGGCATACGTGCAGGAGCGGCAGCGGGCCTCGCGTCGCAGGCGCTCGCCGTCCTCGGCGTCGCGGTTCCCCTCTTGGCCACGCTCGCGTGCTTCGGCGGCTCGTTCGGCGACGGCGCGCGCGCCCTCGGCGGGGTGCTTCACGTGCCGATGCTGCTCACCGGGCTTCCCTTGGGCGGCCTCTTCGTCGCCCTGCTCGCCGTCCTCGGCTGCGGCATGTTCGCCAAGGTCGCCGACGTCGCGGCCGACGTCGCGGGCAAGCTCGACGCGTCGCTTCCCGAGGACACCGACAAGAGCCCCGCCACGGTCGCGGACCTCGCGGGCGACGTGCTCGGGGACGTCCTCGCGCAGGGCACGTACGCGCTCGCGCTCACGATGCTCGAGGTCCTCGGCGCGATGCTCGTCGCGGCGATGCTCGCGCGGGACAATGCGTCGATCGACAGCGCAGCGGCGGTCATTCTCATGCCGCTCGTCGTGCGGGCGTGCGGGCTCGCCACGTCCTACTTCGGCGCGCTCGTCGTGCGCACCGACGACACGGAGGTCCCTGCGAGCGCGCTCGCACGCGGCCTCTACGTGGCGACGCTGCTCCAGGCTGCCGCGGCGATGGGCTCCGCGAAATGGCTCTTGGGCACGCACTGGTGGCGCTTCGGGCTCGCGGCCGCCATCGGCGGCGCGGCGAGCGTCGCCTCCTGGCACGTCGCGCAGTACTACGGCAGCGAGCGCCACCGACCCGTGCGGACCATCGCCGAGGCCGCGCGCGCGGGGGCGGCTGTCGCCACGCTGCGCGGGTTCGTCCTCGCAGCGGAGGCCGCGCTCGTCGCCGCGTTCCTCGTCTTCGTGGCCATCGTGCTCGGCCACACGCTCGGCGCGGCCACCGAGCTCGCCCACGGAGGATTGTTCGGCGTCGCGCTCACGATGACCGGCCTCGCCGGCGCCGCCCCGTTCGCCGTCGCGATGCACACGATGAGCGGCCTCGCCGACGGCGCTTCGGGGCTGCTCGGCTTGACGATGCCGAGCGAGCGCGCCGATGTGCATGCGCGCGCCCGAGATTTCGGCGCGCTTGGCGCGACCCTCAAGGCGTATTCCCGCACGTCCGCCTGCGCGCGATCGAGCGTCGCCGTCTTGGTGTCCGTGGCCGCGTTCGTCGCACTGGCGGCGAGCGCGGCGAGAGCCAACGCGCCGGCAAGCCTCCTTCCTGCCTCTTCCGCCGTCGCGCAGCTCGGCGGGGTGCTCGGCTTGGCGCTCGCCCTCGGATTCGTGCGGCTCGTGCTCGGCCGGGTGGTGACCGCGATTCGCGAGCTGGTGCTCGAGCTGCGTCACCAGCTCGGTGGCACCGAGGAGGCGGGCGCGCTCGAGCCGACCGCCGCGCGTCAGGCAACGAAGCCGCTTGGCGAAGGCGCCGCTCCTTCGCGCGGCGACGGCTTCGTGGAGCTCGTCACGCGTGCGGCGCTTCGCGGCACCTTGCCCCCGCTCGTGATCGGCGTCGGCTTGCCGCTCGCGATGGGAGTCGGCTTGCGTTGGTGGGCGGGCCGCGATAGGGTGCTCACCTCAGCTGAGGCGCTCGCGGCGTTCGTGCTCTTGGCCACGATCGTCGGGGCTCTCGGCTCGCTTCTATCCTTCAGCGCGAAGAGCGGCTGGGACAACGCGAAGCGGTACATCGAGACCGGCGCCCACGGCGGGCGCTATGTCCCGGTTCGTAACGCCGAGCAGTTCCCGGGGCAGCTCCCGCCTGGGGTCGTTCGCGGTTCGGGTGCAGCGTGCACCACGGGGCGCGGAACGGAGGAGCGCGACAACCCGACCTACGTGGCGGCCGTCATCGGCGACACGATTGGAGATCCCCTCGCAGGAGTCGTCGCTCCATCCTTGCAGGTTCTTTTGGCGACACTCGTTTCGCTGGTGCTCGCATTTCTCCCGTTATTTCTGTGATGCGCTCGAAAATGCTTCGGGCGTCGCATCGAGCTGAAGATGGCCGACCCGATTTCCGACGCACTCACGAATCTCAGTGACCGCGGCCTTCGCCGCTTGCTCGGCGCGCGGACCTTCCTCCGCGGGCTCGAGTACTTTCGCCGCCGCTCCGTCGAGGACATCTCGCTCGGTGGCTCCGTGGTGACCGGCAACGTGCGCGGCAGCGAGCCCGACCCGTTCCGCGTCAAGCTCGAGCTGGCGGCCGAGGGCCTGGTCTCTGAGTGCAACTGCCCCGTGTTCGCCAAGAGTGGCCAGCACTGCAAGCACGTCGCGGCGCTGCTCATCACGGTGCGCGACAAGGCGCGGGCCGAGCACGGCAAGGTGACGCCCGCGAACGCAGCGTCGCACGCGCCGCTCACGTCACCGCAGTCGCCGCGGCCTCGCGCGGAGGGCGCCTCGCCGATGGCAAAACAAGCGTCGCAGCCGCCGCACGCGGCCGCGCCGTCGTCCCCGACTGCCGCGAGTTCTTCTCCCATGCTCGCGGCGGCGTCGCTTGGCGCGCAGACCGCCCATGCCGGCGGCGAGTCCAAGCGAGCACGCCGCCGCCGCGCGCGGCTCAACGCATCGGTCGCGGCCGGAGTCGCACCGCACATGGTGGCGGACTACGACGCCTCCGCGGGCCACACCGGGATCGCGACGTGGCTCTCCCCCGACGGCGCGTACACGGGTCGCGGCGTCGAGATGCGCGTACACGTCCGTGCGGGCGCGTTCACGGTCACGGTGCTCGACGCGCAGGCTCGAGTCGCGGTCCTGCCGAGCGTCGCGCTCAACTGGCAGTCGATCGCTCCAACGGAAGATCGCGCGGCCCTTCGCCTCCTCGCCCGGTTCGAGAGCGGCAATCCTCGGCACCCGGCCGTCGACGTTCGCGGCGAAGATGTGGCCGAGCTCATCCCGCTCCTCCGGGGGCGCCGCGTGCTGCTCGAGCCCGCGCTGAAGCAGCTTCGGTTCAGCGACGACGTGCTTCGACCGCGCTTCGATCTCGAGACCGTCGGCGGCGATACCCTCATCGTGAAGGCGTGCTTCGTGAAGCCCGGGGACGAGCGGCGCTTCACGTTCATGCAGGGCGGGTGGTTCGAGGGGTGGCCCTGCTATCACATCGACACCCACGAGGGGATCGCGCGGGAGATCGACCGACGGGTCTCGCCGGCTGCGCTCCGGCGCCTGTTGAAGTCGCCGACGATCGCCGAGCCGATGCGTGCGCTCGGCGCGATCGTGATGCAGGGCCTACCGCGCGTGGCGCTCGAGGTCGGCGCCGAGCTTCCGGATCTGGCGCAGATCGCCGACGTCGTCGACATGGAGCCGACGTTCCGCTTGCGCGCCGGGGGCACGATCACGGAGGCGGCGCTGTCCCTCTACGCGGGTTACGGCGAGGACGAGCTCGAGGTGCGCGCCGACGGCATCACGCCTCCGGTCATCGTGAAGCCCCCGGGCGAGGGGCAAAAGCGCGCACGCTGCATTCGCGTCGACATCGCCGCACAGCAGGCGGCGGTCTCGAAGCTGCTCGAGCTTGGATTCGTGCGCGACGAGCTCGGCCAGCAGTTCGTCGGCCGCGGCGACGCCGCGCTGAGGTTCTGGACAGAGGGCCTCGCGGAGCTGCCGGAGACGTGGGACCTGTTCGTGCCCGACGACCTCGTCGACACGCAGGTGCGGTCGAGCGCCGTCGGAGCCTTCGCGAAGGTCTCGAGCGGCATGGATTGGCTCGACGTGCGCATCAGCTTCTCCGCGGACGGCGTCGCGGTCGATCGCGACGAGCTGCGAAAGTGCCTCGCCGAAGGGAAGAAGTACGTACGGCTGGCGGACGGATCGTTTGCGCCCTTCGACGCGCAGAAGGTGCAGGCGATGATGGACCGCGAGTGGGAAATCGCTGCCGGCGCGGACAAGAGCGGCCGCATTCCCCTCAGTCACGCGGGCCGCGTCCAGGAGCTGCTCTCGCAGGTGGACGACTCGCACATCGCCGCGAAGGCGAAGAAGCTGTTCGAGAAGCTCGGCAACATCGACGAGATCGAGAAGGCCAAGAAGCCGCGGCTGCTCAAGGCGAAGCTCCGCCCCTACCAAGAGGCCGGGCTCTCCTGGCTCAAGTTCATTCACGACATGCGCTCGGGTGGCGTGCTCGC
>SYFR01000025.1 GCA_005800325.1 Myxococcales bacterium
GAACTTCATGATCCCGAGCCGGTTCGACAGCGGCGCGTAGATCTCCATCGTCTCGCGGGCGATGCGCTCCTGGCCGTCGACGCTCATGTGCTCGAGCGTGCGCATGTTGTCGAGCCGGTCGCAGAGCTTGACCACCAAGACGCGGATGTCGCGGCTCATGGCGCCGACCATCTTGCGGAAGCTCTCGGCGACGCGGTCCTGCTTCGAGAGGAAGTCGATCTGGTTCAGCTTGGTCACGCCGTCGACGAGGAAGGTCACCTCCTCGCCGAACTCCCGCGTGAGATCGACCTCGCTCACCGGGCAGTCCTCGAGCACGTCGTGGAGCAGCGCGGCGCACACGCTGGCGGCATCGAGCCGCAGCTCGGTGATGATCTCCGCCACGCTCACGGGGTGAACGAAGTACGGATCGCCGCTCTTGCGCTTCTGGCCGGTGTGCGCGCGCTCGGCGAAGTCGTACGCGCGGCGCACGACGTCGACGTCAGCCTGCGGCTGATAGACGCTGATCTTGGACGCGAGCTCTTGCGCGGTGAGCAATGGGAGGTGGACTCGTGCTACGCGACGCTGAGAACGAGTATGCCTCCGATCGGCGCTTACATCCACTTCCCGTACTGCCTCAAGAAGTGCGGCTACTGCGACTTCGCTTCGTTTGAGCCGCCCGAGCGCCGGATCGACCACAAGGGCTACGCGGACGCCGTGCTGAGCGAGCTCTCGGCGCGCGGCGTGGCGCTCGACGGCCGCAGGCTCGAGAGCATCTTCTTCGGCGGCGGGACCCCTTCCTTGTGGGAGCCGGCGGAGCTCGGCCGCGTGCTCGAGGCGATCTTGGCGCGCGCGAGCGAGCGAGCCGATGAGGTCGAGGTCACGATCGAGTGCAACCCGTCGTCGCTCGACGAGGCGCGGGCGCGGGCGTTCGCGGCGGTCGGGATCAATCGCTTCAGCGTCGGCGTGCAGTCGCTCGATCGGGCGAGGCTCGAGCACCTCGATCGGCTCCACGACGCCGAAGGGGCAAAGGCCGCCGTGCGCGCCGCGCTCGCCACGCGCGTGTCGGGCAAGGGGCCGCGGGTGAGCGCCGATCTGATGATGGGCGTCGCCCCGAGCTTCGACGCGGCGTCGCATGAGACTGCCGAAGACGCCGCCCGCGAGGCGCTCGAGCTCGCCGCGCTCGGGGTCGGTCACCTCTCGGCCTACCAGCTCACGATCGAGCCGAACACGCGCTTCGGCGAGCTTCATCGCCAAGGGCGCCTGCCGCTCGTCGGCGACGACGCGATGGCGGCGTCGTTCCTCGCGGTGAGCGCGTCGCTCGAGGGCGCGGGCTTTCGGCACTACGAGATCTCGAACTACGCCCGCCCCGGCGAAGAGTCCGTCCACAACCTCGGCTACTGGCGCGGACACGACTATCTGGGGCTCGGCTGCGCCGCCTACGGGACGCTCTCCTCGCGCGACGCGAGCCGCACGGCCGTGCGCTACCGCAACGCGCCGAACCCCGAGGTCTACCTGTCGAGGGCGCGCGCCGGAGACTTCACGCCGCACGAGCGCGAGCACCTCGAGCCTTCGACGCGCCTCACCGAGAGCATCATGCTCGGCCTGCGGCTCCGCGAGGGGCTCGACCTCGAAGGGCGCGCCGACGCGCTCGGTGTGGAACCGTGGCCAGCGGGCCGGCGCCGCGCGGCCGAGCGACTCGTCGCGGCAGGGCGCCTCTCGATGACGGCTGGCCGCCTCGCGATCCCGCGCGACGCGTGGCTCTTCGCGGACGGCACCGCCGCGCGCTTGTTCTAGGGCGCGTCGTCGCCCGGCCCTGGACGAGGGAATTTCTCGTCGTTGCGCTGAACTCGGTGCACTAGTGTGCCGAACCGAAGATTCGCCACCATCACCGTCGCCGCGCTCATGAGGCGGCACGGCCAAGGCGAGAGGTGCCAGCCGTGTTCGATGCGATCGGCCTCGACGGTAGATGGCGTACGCGTCGAGTTCGAGGCCCTGTGGCCGAGGCGCCAGAGCATCGAGATCGCGCCCGGAGTCGTGGTCGCTCTCCCCTCGATCGCCGACCTCATCGCGACCAAACGCTTCGCCGCTCGCTCCAAGGACGCCGAGGACGTTCGCCTGCTCGAAGTGCTACGGTCGGAGCGAGGCGATTCCGCTGGCACGAGTGACGACTCCGGCTGAGCACCGAATGAAGGAGAGCTTTTTCTCACCTCGTCCGTCGCGCCAAGCGGACGCGCGGATTTATCCGCGGATTTCTGGCG
This sequence comes from Myxococcales bacterium, assembly GCA_005800325.1. GTDB lineage: Bacteria > Myxococcota_A > Polyangia > Polyangiales > Polyangiaceae > SYFR01. The sequence continues at coordinate 2,238 of SYFR01000025.1, forward strand.
CGGGGGACTAGTGTCGCCCGTCGTGAGCGCGGCGACGGTGATGGTCGTGGGGATCGGACTGTCGCACCACTTGCCGTGGACGTACTTGCACGCCTTCGAGGATCTCGGGTGGCGCGGCGAGGTGTGGGATCTCGATCGCGCCGTGCGGCAGAACGCGCGGCTCGGACGGCTCGGGCGCACCTTCAGCGACTTCGTTCCGGTCGAAGCGTGGGTGCGCAAGGGCAACCGCGAGCTCCTGCTGCGCGCCCTCGAGCTGCGCCCGGACGTGCTCTTGACCGTGGGGCACGCGGCGACGCGGGTCGGGGCGCTGGCGCAGCTCCGCGCCGCCCTCCCCGCCACGAAGCTCGCGCTCGTGTGGCCGGACACGCTCTTGAACCTCGACCGCGACGAGCTCGAGTGCCTGCCGCTCTACGACTTCGTCGCTTGCTACGGACGCGACGCTGTCGAGCCGATGCGCCGCCTCGGGGCTCGCGCCATCGAGTGGGTACCGCTCGCGGCCGACCTGCACCTGCACGCCCCGCCCGCGGCGCTGACCGAGGCCGAGGTGCGACGCTACGGCTGCGACGTGCTGTTCATCGGCAACCATCGACCCGAGCGAGAGGCGTCGATCTTGCGGCTCCTCGACGCGGGGTTTCGCGTGCGCGTGTGGGGCTCTGCGGGCTGGAAGAAGCACGCCCGCAACGTCGGCCGCGTCCACGAGTTCTGGGAGGGCGGCGAGCTCACCGGCGGCGATTTCGCGCGGGCGGCGGCGGCGGCTCGGATCTGCCTGAACCTGATCGACCCAATGAATTTTCCGTCGGCCAACATGCGCTACTTCGAGAATTTCTTGTCCGGCTCGGCCACCGTCAACTCGCGCTGCCCGGAGCTCGAGGACGTGTTTCGTGACCGGGAGCACACGCTCTATTTCGACGACGACGCGGCGCTCGTGGGCTGCGTGCGCGAGCTCTTGGAGGACGCACCGCTTGCCGCGAGGCTCGGCGCGGCGGGCCGCGAGGCGCTGCTCTCCTCGCACACGTACCGGCACCGCGCGGAGCAGATCGCGCGCGCGCTCGGACGCTGACCCAGCGCGGGTGCCGCCACGAGAGTGACCTGGTATCGGCGCCGCCGCGAGAGCCGGCCTTCCCGGCGGTTGGCAAAAGCGACGGAGCGGCGGCAGTCGCCGGGCAGTTCATGCTCGATGCCAATGCCTAGTTCGCCGCCACTCACGACGCCGAGAGCGAGGACTGAGAGAGAGGGGAGGATCGCGTGCGCGATCCCCTCCGGGGCTCCGCTCGTCTGGACCGGGACGGACGCCACCGCACCGCGCCGTGTCGGTGCCCGAGCTGGCGCGGCAGCCGGCCGACTGAGGGTAGCGCCCGCCGACCCTCGGAGCCCGCGCTAGCCGTTGGTGCCGAAGACGCGGTCCCAGAGTGGAATCGAGACTCCCCAGCGGGCCTCGACGCCCGCGTGGTGATGCACCATGTGGTAGCGCTTGAGGAACTTGCCAATGCTGCGCTTCGCCGGCACGTGGTGCGTGAAGTAGTGAATGCCGTCGTAGGCGAGGTAGCCGCCGCCGAAGCCGGCGAAGAGCGCGCACGCGACGGCGCGCGAGAACAAGAGGTCCATCCCGAGGAAGAAGACGAGGCCGAGCGGGATGCTCACTCCGAGGGGAAACACGAGCCGCCGGCTGTCTTGCGGAAAATCGTGATGCACGCCGTGAAAAATGAAGTGAAACCGGCGCTGCCAGGGACGCTCACCGATCCAGTGAAACACGAAGCGGTGAAGCAGGTACTCCGTCAGGGACCACGCGAGCCAGCCCATGAAGACGAGGAGCGCGAGCGTCCCCAAGGCCATGCCGTCGTAGAGCACCCAGCCGACGAGCCCGAGGAGCGCGGGCACCCAGAACCCGAACGGCGAGGCCGGGTGGATCCGCGAGAAGTACTCGATGAGCGGCGTGTCGAACATGCGGCAGCTGGCCGGCTCCTTGGCTCGCGCGCGCCCACTGCTCATTTCGCCGCTACGTACCCCAACTCGACGCCCAGCGCCAGCAACCCAGCGCCACGGGCCCAGCGCCACGGGCCCAGCGCCA
>SYFR01000228.1 GCA_005800325.1 Myxococcales bacterium
GCCGACGACGCTCGTGGGCGCGACCTCGCACGGCGTCGGCCTTGCGATCCGGAGTGACGGGATCGGCGTCGGCGTCTTTCGCAGCTCGTCGGATGCCTCGCTCTCCTACGTGCTTTACGACACGGGCTCATGGAAGGCTCCGGTCGCGGTCGCGATGAACGTGACGACGCGCGCGGCGCCGGCGATCGCCTCGGGCGCGGCGGTACACGCGCTCTTTCATGGCGATGATTTCAAGCACTACTTCGCGAGCTACGGCGCCGGGTGGTCGCCCTTGGCCGAGCCGGTCATGCCCGCGGCCGAGGCGCAGAGCTTCGGGCCCGAGCCGGGGCGCATCGCGATGACGAGCGGTCATCCGGTGATCGCGTTCGCGGGCGGCGACGGCGGCGTCTACGTGCAAGAGCGCGTGGGCGGCGCCTGGCAGACGGCCCTCAAGGTGGCGGGCAGCGACACCCTGCTCGCACCGGCGCTCGCGGCGCTCGGCGGCGTGAGCGAGCTCGCGGTCGTCTACGTGCGCGCGTCCGACAAGAAGCTCATGTACGCGCTGCGCACGGGCGGACTCTGGTCGGTGCCGCTCGAGGTCGAGGCGGCGAGCTTCGCGGACGCGGCTCCGGCGCTGCTCGGTCGCGCGGACGGCTCGGCGGTGCTCGCGTTTCGCGGCCTCGATCAGAAGGGTTACGCGGCGACGTTTGCGCCGGGAAACACGCCGCAATGGGCGCAGCCCGGGCCCATCATGTCGCCGAACCCTGCGCTCGCGTCGACGCCTTCGCTCGCCGGAGGCGTCGACGGTCACGGCGCGGAGCTCGCCTGCGTGAAAGCGAGCGACGGCGTCGCGTATGCGATGCACCTCGCGGGCGCGGCGTGGGTTGGCCCGCTCCTGGTCGGCGGTACGCAGCTCACGTCGGTGGCGATCGCCTCGGCCCCGTGACGCGTGCGGTGCCGCGGCTCGCCGCGTGCGTCAAAAGACGGTGCGAAGCGACGCCGACCACTGCCGCGTAAAGGCGAGGTCGGCTCCAAACAGCGTGTGCACGTAAGCGAGCTCGACCGCGACGTGCCGCGTGATCTGCACGTAGGGCATGAGCGCTATGTCGACCGCGAGCCGCCGCACGGACGCGAGCTCCGTGAGCGACGCCTCGTCGAGCTCGGCCACCGAGGCCACGCCGTGGTCGACGTGCTCGTTCAAATCCCCCGAGAATTGCGGGCCGAAGCTGACGCCGAGCGGCCACGGCAAGAGCCAACGCTCGGCCTCGAAGCGCAGGAGATTCGTCAAGGTCGCGCGCGCGTTGCTCTGCGCGGGCCGAGCGCCGTCGTCGTCGTACACGCCGGAGCCGACGCGAAAGCGGGCGCGGTAGGCGATGTGGACGAGCTCGGTTCGGTCGGTGAGCTCGAGGTCGAGGTTCGTGCCGCCGGCGATCCAGTCGAGGGCGTGCGTCGAAAACCGCGACAAATCCGCGCCGAGCGGCACCGTGCCCTCGAGGAAGAGCCCGAACGATAATCGAGGCGTCGCGACCAGCGCCGCTGCCGTCGTGCCGCGGATGAAGGCGCCGCGCTCGTAGTCGGCGAGTGTCGTTCCCGCCGCGCTGGCGCCGAACGGGAGCGCGAGCCGCGAAGGCGCGGACGTGAAGCTGCCCGCCTCGACGCGCGCGTAGGTGTCGTAGAGCGGGCCGAGCCGCCCGACGTTGTAGCCCGCACCGACCGTGGCGACGCGGACGTCGGCGTCCTCCAACGTCATGAGGCGCGGGCTCAGCTCGGCGTCGCCGAAGGCGCGCGTGAAGCTCACGTCGAGATCGATCTCGCCCTCGCGCTGTCCGATGGAAGGCCACGCCGGCACTTCCGCCGCAACCGGCGTCACCGCGAGCGCGGACGCGACGAAGACCGCGGCGCCGAGCGCGATCCGCGACCCGCGCGCCAAGCCGCTCTCATCGCATCGCGCCGCCCACACCATCGCGGCTCGCGACCGTAGTGCCTCGATTCGTCAGAATCGAGGACCAAGTAACGGCATCGCCGAGCCAAGATCATCGGACAACGAGGGTGATTCGATGCCCTCGCGGGATCGGGGGCATCGAATTGCCCGCGGCTTCGATGGGCGATGAGCGCTCCTGCCTCGATTCGTCAGAATCGAGGACCAAGTAACGGCATCGCCGAGCCAAGATCATCGGACAACGAGGGTGATTCGATGCCCTCGCACGCTCGGGGGCATCGTCGGCGTCGCGGCGGCTCAGAGATCGCAGGCGCCCGACTCTTTGGGCCCGAAGAGCCCAGGCTTCATGCACGGCGCGCACTTGAAGTGCTCGGGGCAGCCGTCCTGTCCGAGAAAGAGGGCGCCGTCGACGTCGGGCAAGCACTCGGGCAGGCAAACGCCCGGCTTATAGTCGCTGCCGAAGAGCAAGCTCAAGGTCCCAGTCTCGCACGACGCAGGGTGGTAGTTCATGTCGTTGATGAACACGTCCGGCGCGCACAGGAGGCCCTGCTCCTTCGGGCAGCTGTCCTCGCCGAGCTTGCCGGCCTGATCGCCGGCGGCGCTTCCGGGGACGCAGGTCCCGATCCCGCCGCAGCACTTCGGCAGCGCCGTCGGTGCCTCGGTTGGCCCCGGATCGCACGACAGCTTGCACGCGCCGGTCTCCTTTTGCGTGAGTGGATCGAAGCATGGCACGCAGCGCTCGAACTCGCCGCAGCCCTCTTGCGGCAGCACGTTGGCCTGCTTGGCGACGTCGGGCAGGCACTCCGAGAGGCAGCGCCCCTCCGCGCCGAGCACCGAGTCGCACGTCGCCGGGATGAAGAGGCCCTGGCTCGCGATGAAGAAGTCCGGCACGCATTTGTTCTTGGCGTCGCAGTCGGCGAGCTGCTCGAGCTGCGCCGGATCGTCGTACTGCTGCGCGACGAGCGAGGTCGGCAGGCAGTGGGCGCCGCCGCCGCAGAGCGTGGTCGGGCACGCGGGCGCGCCGAGGCTCGCCGGATCGATCGGCGTGCCCTCGTAAGGGCACTTCGGCTCGACCGGCATGCCGCTGCCGCTGCTCGAGCTCGACACTGCGCTGTGTGAGCTCGAGTCGTCGAAGTCGACCTCGTCACCACCGGCGCCGCCCGTGAGCTCGAAGCCCTCCGGCGGTCCCTCGATCCCGCAGCCGACGAACGACGAGGCGAGCGGGAGCAGCGCGAGCAGCGTGACCAGACCGAGGTGCCGTCTCATGGGTCCGAGCCTGGTGCAGCTTTCGCGCCATGTCGATACTAAACTGGCCGGCTGGCCGGTTTTCATTGTGCTGTCGCACAGTTGTGCACAGCAATTATTTTGCGGTAAATCGTAGTTTTCTCGCCGGACTTGGATCCCTGCACCACGAACATGGATCCATGGTTTACCATGCCGAAGAGGCTGGTCGACCAGGCTAACGGGGACTAACCCGCGTAGGGATCTTCGGCCGATGCCGCGGCCGGCGTGTGGTGCGGCTCTGGGGCGCGCTCCTCCGGCGCCTCGGGTGTCGGCTCGACGGACCGCGGCGCGGCCTTCATCGTCGCCGCTGCGCCGAGCTCCGTGCACGCCGCCTCGACGCGACCCTTGCACGCGATGTCGAACAGCTCGCGCGCCGTCTTCGCGTTGCGGCGAACGTGGGCGCCCGCTTGGTACTGCAGCGCCAGGCGATGGCAGCCGAGCGGCTCGCCGAGCTCGCACGCGGTGCGGTAGAGACCGATGGCGCGCAGCGGGGCCTTGTCGACGAACGCGCCACGCTCGTGTGCCGCACCGAGGTGTGTGCAGCCGCGTGGATCCCCGGCGCGACACGCGGCCTGATAGAGCTCGACCGCCCGCCGCTCGTCGCGTTCGACGCCGCGCCCCTCATCAAGAGCCGCGCCGAGCTCGCTGCACCCGCGCATCGTGCCCTTCTCGCAGGCCGCGCGAAACAGCGCGACGGCGCGCGTCTCGTCGCGCGTGACCCCGCGCCCCTCGTAGAGCAGCGTGCCGAGCCCGGTGCATCCGCGCTGCTCGCCGCCGTCGCAGGCGCGCGTGAAGAATGTGGCCGCGCGAACGTCGTCTCGTGCCACGCGCTTGCCGCCTTCGTAGAGAGCCGCGAGCCGCGCGCACGCGAGCAAGAGGCCCCGATCGCAGCCGCGCTCGAGCTCCTTCGGCGTCGGTGCACGCACCGGCGCAAGGTGCGCGGATTTGGCGCCCGCCGCGCTGGATGCGGTCCCCGCTGCGCTGGTGCTGGCTGCGGCCCCCGCGTGTGCCGCCGGCTTCGCTGGCTTCTCCGCTTTTGCCGCCTTGGTCGCCACGCTCGGGCTCGAATCCGACTTCGTGCCCTTCGCGGACTGCGTCGCCGTCGTGGCCTTCGTGCCCTTCGCGGACTGCGTCGCTGTCGTGCCCTTCGTGCCCTTCGCGGACTGCGTCGCTGTCGCCTTCGTGGCCGCCGTCTTCGGCGCAGCTGCAGACGGCTTGGCCGCGGTCTTGGGGGCCTCGGTCGACTTCGGCTTCGCTGCGGCCGCCTCGGAGCTCTTCGGCGGCGCGGGCTTCACCACCTCGGGCTTCGCCGCCTTGGCCGCGACCGCGCGCTCCTCATCGTGGGGATGCGCGTGGAGTGGCGACGGCGCTCGATGGAGCGGCTCGCTGCCCTCGTCGCTCGCCGGATCGTCCGCGTGCGCCGCGGCTGCCTCGAGCGCCGCGAACGCGTGATCGACGACGCCGGCCCCACCCTTCGTTGCATGTGCGCTCTGCTTGGCGACGCGCGCGCACTCGAGGACATCGCCCGTCTCGCACGGACCGAGCGCGAGGACCC
>SYFR01000026.1 GCA_005800325.1 Myxococcales bacterium
GCGAGCGCACCTATGGCAGCGAGCGTGACGGACGAGCCGTTGCTCGCGAGCGCACCTATGGCAGCGAGCGTGACGGACGAGCCGTTGCTCGCGAGCGCTAGCGCGGATGCCGAGCCGGCGTACCACGCGTCGATGACCTTCCTCTTCGTCGTGGCGGCCGTGAACCTGGTGCTCGACGTCGCGAGCAAGCAGTGGATCAAGGCGTATTTCGAAGATCCTTCGAACGAGCGCCAGAAAATCGTGGTCGTCGATGGCGTGGCGCAGCTCATATACGCTACGAACAAGGGCGGCGCGTGGGGCATTCTCCAGGGGGAGCACGAGGCGCTGCGGAGGCCGTTCTTCCTCGTCGTGTCGGTCGCGGCGATCGTCTTCATCGTGTCGCTCTATCGCAAGCTGGCCAAAGAACAGCTCGCCCTCAAGTGGGGTCTGCCGCTCGTGCTCGGCGGCGCGATTGGCAACCTCGTCGATCGCGTCCTCTATGGCTCGGTCATCGACTTCATCGACGTCTACATCACGAGCGGCGGCGCCGAGAAGCACTGGCCCACCTTCAACGTCGCCGACATCGCCATCTGCATTGGCGTCGGGCTGATGGCGGTCGACATGTTCACGTCGCCCACGGCGCACTCCGGCGCTCGAAGCGCGCCGTCGTCCGGGTAGGATCCCCGTCGCCGTGCGCCCCGAGCTCTTCAACCTCTTCGACGTCTCGTTCCCGGCGTACTTCGTCCTCCTGATCACCGGCTTCACGTTCGCGACCGCGATCGCCGTCGTGCACGCGCGCAGGCTCGGCGAGAACCCGGACGTCATCGTCGATCTCGCGCTCGCGGCGCTGCTCATGGGCGTCGTCGGCGGGCGCGTCTTTCACGTGCTCTTCGATGGGTACCTCCTCGACTACGTGCACCTCTGCACCAAGCCCGCGGCCGTCGACTGGCACATCACGAAGGCGGCCTGCGTGAGCGAGCGCTATCGCGGCGTGTGGGACGCCGTGAAGGGCGTGTGTCACCCGGCAGAGACGGACTGCTTCGCGTGGGCGCGCTTCTGGGCCGGCGGGCTCACTTACTATGGTGGCCTCGTGTTCGCGGTCGCGGCGGGGATCTGGCTCTTGCGGCGCGATCGCTTCGACGTGTGGAAGGCGGCCGATCTCTCGAGCGTGGGCGTCGCGGTCGGGCTCGGCTTCGGGCGCATGGGGTGCCTGCTCGCGGGCTGCTGCTTCGGCACGCCCTACGATGGGCTCGGCGCGCTGACGTTTCCGCCGCGCGGCGCCGCCAGCGAGGCGCAGCACAAGGTCGGCCTCCTGAAGAGCGGGAGCGAGTGGTCGGTGCCCGTGCACCCAGCGCAAATCTACGAGTCGGCCGCGTCGTTCGCGATCGCGGCGTTCTGCATGCTCTACCTCCATGGCCGAAAGAAGTACGACGGCCACGTGTTCCTCGCCTTCCTCGGGCTCTACGCGCTCGCGCGCTTCCTGCTCGAGTGGCTGCGCGCGGACGATCGCGGCGGCCTCGTCGGCCTGTCGACCTCGCAGCTCATCGGCCTCGCGATCGCGGCCGCCGCGCTCGTCATCCATCAGCGCAAGAAGAGCGCCGCGATGGCCGCGATGGCGAGCATGGGCGGGTAGCTCGCCAACTCGCGGAGGGCGAAGGTCGACGGCCCGCTCGGCCCCGCTCGACGAGCCACGCGCCGCGTTGCCGGCAGCGAGTGAGCGAGGTGGCGGAGAGGGAGGAGGCGACGACATGGCGAGGGTGACGGGGATTGGCGGCGTGTTCCTGAGGAGCGCAGATCCGAAGGCGCTTGGCGCCTGGTACGCAGAGCACTTGGGCGTCGAGGTCGGCGCGTACGGGGCGAGCTTCTCGTGGATCTCAGCGGCCCGGTGTTCAAGGCGGTCGCCGGTCGCACGCGCCGCCACACCGGCATCGCCTCGGCGCTGTGCCGCCCATGCGGCGAGGTCCACCGCATCGCGCACGACTACGCGTTCTGAGACGACCGCCTCCCGCGCGATCCTCGGGGAGGCCGAGCTTGGCGATCGGTGCGCTAGTCCCGATCGTCGTGTGCGCGCACGCGCGATAGGATGCGGCGATCGCGCTTGGTCGGGCGTCCGGCGCCTCGGTCGCGGCGAGGCAGGCTCGCGTCTTCGGCGGGCGGCGGGGGCGTGTGGTCGACGTAGAGGCTGCGCGCCGCGCTGGCCGGGCCGCGCTTGTCATCGACCCCCAGCAGCTCGAGGAGCCGCTCGCCGCCGGGCGTGACGGCCTCGACGCGGTCGCCACGGCGCACGGCCTTGGCGGGCTTGGCGCGCTCGCCATTGACCTTCACGTGGCCGGCGTCGCACGCATTGGCCGCGAGCGAGCGGGTCTTGTACACGCGGGCGGCCCAGAGCCACCGATCGAGCCGCGTAGTTTCGGCTGCACCTCCGGGCGCTGTCTCCATCGCGGGCGATTCTACTGCGCCACGCCGCGTCGGGGGCGTCGCTGCGCCCGAGGAGCGATAGAATTGGCCAATGCCCGTTTGCAAAGGATGCGGCGAAGAAGCCGACGAGCTCGTGACGGTGAAGGTCGACGGCAGGAACAAGCGCCTGTGCGAAGAGTGCGCCGATTTGCAGCGCGAGAAGGCCGAGGTCGCCGAAGCGAGCGAGGCGGTGGTGCAGGGGATGATGGGCTTCAAGGGCCGCCGATGACGGGGGCGTTCAGCGTTCGGTCGCGGATCGTGGCGTGCGAGTTCTGTGGTGCGCCGCTCGAGCTGGCAGCACCAGGCGGCACGGCGACCTGTGGGCAATGTCGCCAGCCGGTGCATGCGGCGGCGCGGCCCAACACGTCGGTGCCGCGCTCCGCGCCCTCCTTCGAGCCGGAGCGCATCGCGAGGTTGCGCGCTCAGGATGGTCGACCCATGGTGGCGCCGCCCGGGCTCGAGGCCGTCGTCGATGCGTCAGGCCGGATCGAGCCGTGGAAGCTCGACGAGGCACGACAAGTGTGGGGCGCGACCTCACGTCATGTGCGCGCGAATCCAGGCGACACCGCCGCCGCCGAGCGGCTCTATTTTCTCACCCTCGCCCTGTCCAATGTGCTCGTGAGCGCGCGCAACGACCTCGGGCTGCGTGCGCTCCATGAAGGCGCGCTCGAGGTGCTGCCGCTGCCGCGTCATCGCCAGGTCATACGTGGCCATCTCGCGCGCGGCGCGGCAAAAGCGGGGGATCTCGACTCGGCGCGCGGCTGGCTCGAAGGCTGCGATCCGGCGAGCAGCGAGCTCGAGATGGACAGCGCGTTTCGCATCTCGCAGGCGTTCATCGCCACCGCCACCGGCGACGCGAACGCGCTCGGTCACTTGCTCGGCGCGGACGAAGCGACCGTGCCGATCGTCGACTCGATGGATCCCATCGCCATCGTGTTGCGAGCGCACGCCTTCGAGCGCTTGGGCAATCTGGCCGGGGCGAGCGCGACCCTCTCACGCTTCATGTCGTCGCGCGGCGGGACCGCCGCGGTCATCGAGACCATCGTCGCGTCCCTGCCGCCAGCGTGGGGAGTGTGCGCGCAGTCGCTCGCAGGCGCGCGCCAGGATCATCGCCAGCAGCTCGCGGCGCGTGCGGCGGGTGGAGCCGGCGTCTTCGGCGGGGCGTTCTTGATCGCCGGGCTCTTGCCCGCGGGGCTCCTCTTGCCGCTGCACTTCGCCACGGGCGAGCTCCCGCTCTCCCTCGCACTGTTGTTCTCGGGGCTTTCACTGGTCCCTTTCGGGGGAGTTGGGCTCTCAAGCATTCGCACGGCGCGCCGGCAGCGCCTCGTCGCCGAGAGCGGCCTGAGCGGTCGTGGTCGCGTGGTTCAGGTGGCTTCCACGGGCGTCAAGGTCAACCACGTGCCCATGATGCGCGTCGTGGTGCAGACGAGCGTGCCTGGACATCCGTCGCTTCAGGCCAGCGTGACGAAGCGGATGTCCCCGCACCTCGCGGCGGCGCTGATGGGCCAAGAGCTGCCCATCGTGTGGCATCCCGCCTACCCGGACGACGTCGTGCTCGAGATCTAGGCGCCCCGAATGGCGTGCTGGCCTGAGCGCGGTCGTTGGTCGCGCGGGTCCCCCGTCGACGGGACCACGCCGTGCGGTTCGCGCTCCGGCGTCACGACGAGGGCTCGAGCGCGCCGAGGCGTCGGGTCGCGGCCGTGAGCGTGTTCGCGAGCAGGTAGGCGATCGTCATCGGTCCGACGC
>SYFR01000229.1 GCA_005800325.1 Myxococcales bacterium
GACGTGCGCCATCGGTCTCACGCTGTCGGCGGGCACGGCGTACGCGGGCCGCCACCGCGTGCAAGACGATCGCCGCGCCCTGCGCCGCGCCCTCGGCGCCTCCGTCGCGCCGCGCACGCTCGAACAACGCAATGCGCTTCGGGCGCAGCTCGCTTCGGCCATGCGCCGACACCCCGCCGAACCCTATTTCCCGCTGCTCGGAGCCGTGCTCGCGTGGGAAGAGAACGATCGCGCGGCCATCGCATGGCTGCAACGGACGCTCGAGCGCTCGCGAGCGAACGGGAAAGCGCACATCCTCTTGGCGCAGGTGCTCGCACGCTACGGCGCACGCGAGCAGGCGCTCATGGAGCTGCGCCTCGCCGTCGTGAGCGAGCCGCCGCTCGTCGACGAGGCCGCGAAGCTCGCCGTCACGTGGGCGAACGACGTCACCTCGCTCGCTCGCGCCGTCCCCGCGAATCCCATCGCCGCCAAGGCCTGGCAATCGATGGGGGCCCACCATGCCGACCGGGAGGTCGCGCGCGCGTGCGATCGCGAGGCCGTCCTGCTCGACCCTCGGCTCGTCGGCTCGCGCATTCGGCTCGGCAACGATCTCATCCGCGCGCGCGTCGAAAAGCGCGGTTGTTCGTCGGACGAAGCGCGTTGTGCGGCCGAGCTCGAACAGCATGCGCGCTCCGCCGAGGAGGCCGAGCCGGGCAGCTCGCAGGGCGGCCAGCTGCGCGCACGGTGGCTCGCGGCCGTGGGGCGCCACGAGGACGCCGAGCGACTTTTGTCCGAGCTGTGCGACGACGTGAACGATCGCGTCGCATGCGCCCAGGCACGCGCGCGCATCGCGGCCGACCTCGTGCCGCCGGAGCCGCTCACCCAGGCGGGTCGCTCGCTCTTGGTCGCGGCGTGCGTCGAAGAGGAGCCCTGCGCCGAGATGGCCACTTGGCTTGGAGATCTGCACGCCGGCCGCTCGGAGTGGGGCGCGGCGGTGAACCACTACCAGCGCGCCGTCTTGCACGTGGAGAGTGACGACCGGTGGCTCAAGCTCGCGAGGGCTGCGGGCGCGGTCGGCATGGGGGGCCAGGCGTTGCGCGCGCTCGAGCGCGTTCGGCAGCGCCGGGGAGGTCACGACGCCGCGCTCGACGAGCAGATCCGCGAGCAGCGGCGAAAGGTCATGAATGGAGTCGTCGAGCAGCGCTAGTGCACCGAGCCGTGGACACCGCGTGCGCGTGAGGCGGGTCGAGCGCGCGCTCCCCTACGTGCTCGGACTCGCAGCAGCCCTCGCGATGTCGTCACCGGCCCGAGGCGACTGGCCGTCGTCGCGGCACGACCAGCAGCGGACCGCCGTGGCGAGCGGGCTCTCGAACATCACTGCGCCTGCGCCGTACTGGAGGTTTTTTCACGGCGGCACCATCGCCTCGACGAACCTCCTCGTTCGCGACGTGGACGGCGACCTCACCCCCGAGGTGATCCTGTGCACGCCGAGCGGCGTCTCCGCGCGGCGCATCGGCAACGGCGATTTCGTATGGAAATCGCTGCCTCTGAGCTGCCAGCGGTTCGTCTCCTTCAGCGATCTCGACGGCGACGGCGAGCCCGAGCTCCTGGCGCACACGACCCAGCAGCTCGTCGTCGTGCGCCCGAGCGATGGCGCCGTGCTCTGGCAAGAGCCCCTCGGCGAGATGGGCACGCTGAGCTCCGTGCGCGTCGGCGATCTCAGCGGAGACGGCGTCGACGACGTCGTGATGCACGAGTGCGGATGCTGCTCCGTCAACAGCGGCAAGACCTCGTTCGCGTACCGCTTCGCCGGCCCCGATGCGTCCGTCACGGCGCCGAAGTTCATGTGGACGGCCCCGTCGATCGCGTGCGGCGGCTCGCGCTCGGCGACGGTCGTCGCGATGCGGGCGCCGGGAGTCGTCGACTTCACGCTCGGCAAGAGCGACCGGCTCGAGCTCCTCGATGGCAAGACCGGTGCGGTGGTCGCGGCGACACCCGCGCTCGGCGTGAACGTCCAGGCGAGCCAGTGCACGCCGGTCAACGTCGACGAGACGCCCGAGCAGGAGCTCCTCTGCGTGCTCATCGATGCGAGCGCCGGCGGCCGCAGGCTCTACCTCATGCGCTACGAGGACGCCCCGACACCCGCGCTCGTCGTCGCGTGGCAAGCGCTCGTCGGAACAACCGACGGAGCCGTGACCGTGCCGCCGTCGATGCTCGCCGATCTGGACGGTGACGGGAAGCTCGAGGTGACGCTCGCGGGCCGCGACGCGCAGGGCTCAGAGACCACGTTCGTCTACGATGCGCGCGTCGGCACGGAGCTCGCGAGCCTGCCCGCGCACATCGTCGTCGGCACGCTGCCGGTCCCGGGCTCGCGGGCGCACCTGCTCACGCGCAAAGACGGCGACCTCTACGCGTGGAGCTTCGACCCGGGCCGCGCGCCGAGCCTCGCGCCGCTGTGGTCGCTCGCCGATCGCGGCGCGGTCGGGTTCGTCGACCTCGAGGCCGGAGAGAAGTCGCTCCTCGCCGCGCGCATCCTCACGCACGACTTCGATGGCGATGGCGTGGGCGAGCTCGCGACGAGCTCACCCTCGGGCGATCGACTCGAGCTCGTGAATGCCGAGTCCGGCAACGTCCTCGCGAATTACGAGCCGCCCGCGGGCGCGGCGCTCCTCGCGGCGTGGAGCTTCGCGTTGCCCGGCGGCGAGGTGTCGCTCGGAGTCGCACAGAGCGACGGCAACTTTCACCTGCTCGACGCGAGCCTCGCGCCCCTCAGCGGCAACAAAGAGTTCGGCGTGCGTTTCGGCGGTTACTTTTCGAGCTCGCAGTTTCGCCTGCTGCGCGAGACGCCGGTGCTCGCCGACCTCGCCGACGGCGGTCCGCCCGGGCTCGTCGTGGCCACGAGCCGCGGAGAACTCGTACGCCTCGACGCCACCAAGGCGACCAACGCCCTCGGACCGAGCGTCGTCTGGGGACTACCCTCCACCGCTGCGGCCGTGATCGTTCCGGGGCTCGGCATCGCGGCGGTCGAGCGCAAGCCGGGGAAAGACGATCTCGTCAAGCGTGTCCTGCCCGACGGCTCGCTCGTTTGGCAGCGAGAGGTCGGCGGCGTGGTGTTCGCCGACATGACGCACGCGGATCTCGATGGCGATGGCATCGAGGATCTCGTCGTCGAGCACGGGGTCCTCTCCGACTTGATCGAGCACGTCACGGCGCTCTCGGGCGCGGACGGCTCCACGCTGTGGGAAGCGGCGCCGCTCGGGCCGGGGAATCGCCAGCCGGCCGGCGGCGCGATGGCCGACTGGAATGGCGACGGCGTCGCGGACTTCGTGTTTCAGTTCTCGGGCACGAGGGTGCTCGATGGCACGAGCGGCGCCGTCATCGCCTCGAGCCCGCCTGGCGGCCCTTACAACATGCCCATTCTCCTCGACGTCGACGGCGATGGGCTCGACGAGGCGACGCTCTACGCAGGCTACGAAGCCGCGGGCACCTTGACGCACGATCTGAGCAGCTTCGTATGGAAGGGCGTGCCCGACGATCGGCCGCTCACTTATGGAGCGATGGTGCGCTGCGAGGAGGGCGCGCGCTTGCTCGGCGGCACCTGGGCCTATCCCGCGCGGCTCAACCGCATCCTCACGTCGGGACCGAGCGCCGGGGCGAACGACCTGCGCGTGCTTGCCGGCGGTGCGGTCTACCTCGATGAGGCTTCCGCGACGGCCGCAGGCGCGCGCATGGGCCAGCTCGGCTCCCCGAGCGTGCATGAGAACCTCGCCGGCGACTCGCGCGCGATCCTGGTCGTGGGCTCGACCGATGGGTGGCTCTACGGCCTCGACGCCTGCTCGGGCGAGCTGCGCTTCACCTACGAGATCGGCGCGCCCGTCGGCAGCGTCGTGTTCGGCGACAGCGACGGCGACGGCCTGGACGAGCTCCTCGCGTCGGTGGCCGACGGGTACCTCTACGCGTTCCGACAATCGCCGGTGCCGGCCGTTGGCGAGGTGCTCGACACCGATCCACCGGCGGGCTTCGACAAGGCCGACGTCGACGCGATCGTGACGCGCGACACCCTGCACGCGGCGTGGTCAGAGGTTCCCGGCGCCGAGGGCTACGAGGTCGCCGTGGTGCGCGATCTCGTGGACGGCGGTGGTTTCGTGACAGCGGAGCCGTGGCGCGACGTCGGCGACGTCACGACCGCCACGGTCGAGGGCCTCGTGCTCGACGAGGGCAAGCGCTACTTCTTCGCCGTACGCGCGCGGCAAGGTGCCCTGCGCTCGCCCGACACGCTGAGCGACGGCGTCGTGGTGTCGCTCGCGGTGCCGCCGCCCACGGAGGAGCCCGACAAGCCCGGAAGGCCCGCGCCGGTGTGGCTCGTCGGTCGCTCGTGCGTCTACGCCTGCGCCGTCTCGACGCAAGCCGACCGCCGCGGGAGCTGGCCCTTGCTAGCGCTCGGCTTGACCTTGGTCGCGAGGCGCCTCGGGCGCACGTCGCGTCGTGGGAGCCGCTCAGTTGCCTTTCGAGGCTCGAGCGTGCAACGTCCCTCGCAGCGTTCTCTCCAAAAGTAGGGACAAGCATGAAGCGCGCGCTCATCACCGGCATCACTGGCCAGGACGGCTCTTACTTGGCAGAGCTCCTGCTCGAGAAGGGCTACGAGGTTCACGGCGTCATCCGCCGCTCGAGCAGCTTCAACACGGGCCGCATCGATCACATCTACGACGATCCGCACCACCCGGAGCGCAAGCTCATCCTCCACTACGGCGATCTCAGCGACGCCTCGGGACTGCAGATCATCTTGGGCGAAGCGCGCCCCGACGAGGTGTACAACTTGGGTGCACAGAGCCACGTCCGCGTGAGCTTCGATACGCCCGAGTACACCGCGGACGTCACCGGGCTCGGCTCGGTGCGCGTGCTCGAGGCGGTGCGGCGAAGCGGCCTCGGCGCGCGCGTCTACCAGGCGAGCTCGAGCGAGCTCTACGGCAAGGTCGTCGAGACGCCGCAGCGCGAGACGACGCCATTTCACCCGCGCAGCCCCTACGCGGCCGCCAAGGCCTACGCCTTCTACATCGCGCAGAACTACCGCGAGTCGTACGGCATGCACGTCTCGAACGGCATCCTCTTCAACCACGAGTCGCCGCGCCGCGGAGAGACGTTCGTCACGCGAAAAATCACGCGCGCGGTCGGGCGCATCAAGCACGGCCTGCAAGAGAAGCTCTTTCTGGGCAACCTCGACGCGCAGC
>SYFR01000027.1 GCA_005800325.1 Myxococcales bacterium
CCGAGCACCGCCGCCATCGCCTGGAGGGCGACGCGCGCGACGTTGTTGTACGGCTGCGGCGCGGTGAGCGAGACACCCGCGGTCTGAGCGTGAGTTCGCAGCTTGAGGCTCTCGTCCTTCTTCGCCCCGAATCGCTCGCGCATGAAGCGAGCCCACATGCGGCGCGCGGCGCGAAATTTCGCGATTTCCTCGAAGAAATCGTTGTGCACGTCGAAGAAGAAGCTGAGCCGCGGCGCGAACTCGTCGACGCTCATGCCGCGCGCGACACAGTGCTCGACGTAACCGAGGCCATCGGCGAGCGTGAAGGCGAGCTCTTGGGCGGCCGTCGAGCCGGCCTCGCGGATGTGGTAGCCGCTGATCGAGACGGTGTTCCACCGCGGCACCTCGCGCGCGCAAAACTGGATCACATCCCCGACGATCCGCATCGCGGGCCGCGGCGGCACGAGCCACGCGTGCTGCGCGATGAACTCCTTGAGACAGTCGTTCTGCACCGTGCCGCCGATCTGCGTGCGCGAGATCCCGCGCTTGTCCGCGAGCGCGATGTAGAAGCACAACAGCACGATCGCCGGCCCGTTGATGGTCATCGACGTCGTCACCTGGTCGAGCGGGATCCCGTCGAACAGCACCTCCATGTCGCGCAGCGTGTCGACCGCGACGCCGCACATCCCGACCTCCCCGTGGGCGCGCGGCGAGTCCGAATCGAAACCCATCAACGTCGGGAAATCGAACGCGGTGGAGAGCCCCGTCTGGCCCTGCGCGACGAGGAATTTGAACCGCTCGTTCGTCTGCTCGGGCGTGCCGAAGCCAGCGAACATGCGCATCGTCCAGAAGCGCCCGCGGTACATCGTCGGCTGCACGCCGCGCGTGAACGGATATTGCCCCGGCAGGCCGAGGTCGCGCGCGTAGTCGAGCGGCACGTCCGCGGGCGTGCACAGATCGGGCACCGGGAGGCCGCTCCACGTCGTGAGCTCGTGGGCGCGCTGCGGGACCTTCGCGAGCGCTCTCTCTACGTCGCCGCTGCGCCACGCCGCCACCTCGCGACGCAGCGCCGAGAGCTCCGCTCCGTTGAGCCCGAGATGCTCGCCCGCCGTGTCGTGCGCGTCGGAGCTACCGCCGTGCGTGCCACCGCCGTGCGTGTCTTGGCTGAGGGGTGAGGTGGACATGGGACCTCGTTACACTACCTCATCGTCGCAGTCTGCGCGGCAGCCTCGCCTCGGAGCGCAGCGCTCGCCTCGGAGGCGTGGCCTCGCCTCGGAGCGTCGCCTAAGGCAGGGGACTCGCGACGGCGCCTCGAGGGCGAACCATTCCACGGACACGCGAGTTACGGGCAGCCGCCGGGCGCGAACGGCTCCGAGTCGGCCGAGACGATGCTGCCCCGTAAGCTGTCTTGCAGGACCGCACGCACGCGCACGTCTCCCGCGCACAAAGCGTCGCGCGCGTTCGCCTCGAGTTGGTTGTCCGCGACCGCGACGCTCACGAGCACCGCCACGTCCGAGTCGATCGGCACCGTGACCGGAAATTCAGGGCTCGCGGTCACCCCGAGCGAAGGCACGAGCGTCTGTGCCGCATCCGCGGTCACGATGGAGAAGCCGACGGCAAGGACCTCCGCGTCATCGGCCGCGCGCGGCCCGAGGTGGAGCGACACGGTGAAGCTCCCCTCGACGCCGGTCACGAGCGCCGAACCGACGACCGTGAGCGCCGCGCTCGACACATTCGGCTCGACGAAGACCGCGGCGTCGGTGTTGATGCACGCGGGCAAGAGCACGAGCGCGCTCGCCGCGAAACTGCCTGCCGCCCTCGCCGCGAAACTGCCTGCCGCCCTCGCGCCGCTCATCCGCAGTCCGCTACCACGCGAGCGTCTACGCCGCGAGGCCGAGCCGCTCGAGCAGCGGGCCGAGCTCCGGATCGCGGCCCATGAAGTCGCGGAAGAGCTGCGCCGGATCGTCCTCGTTGCCGCGCTCGAGCACGCACTCGCGGAAGGCGCGGCCTACCTCGGGGTTGAAGATCCCCTCGCGCTTGAAGCGCCCGAAGGCGTCGGCGTCGAGCACCTCGGCCCACTTGTACGAGTAGTAGCCGGCCGCGTAGCCCACCGGATCGCTGAACAGGTGATCGAACGCCGCCATGGTCGCGTGCTCGGGCGGGAGGGCCGCCGGGCTCGTCTCTTCGAGCAGCGCGCGCGCGAAGGCGATGGGGTCGCCGTCTCGCTCGGGCTCGTAGTCGCTGTGCAGGCGCAGATCCGCGAGCGCGAACCCGAGCTGCCGCATCTGCCCGCTCGCCGAGCGAAAGGTGCGCGCACGCCGCATCGCCTGGAACAGCTCTTCGGGCACGGGCTCGTTCGTGTCGACGTGCCGCGCGAAGAGATCCAGCGCCTCGCGCTCCCAGCACCAGTTCTCGAACATCTGCGACGGCAGCTCGACGAAGTCCCACGCGACGCGCGTCCCTGCCTGGCTCTGGATCGCCGCTCGCGAGAGCGTGTGGTGCATGAGGTGTCCGAGCTCATGAAACACGGTCTCCACCTCGGAGTGCGTCAACAGCGCGTCCCTCCCACCAAGCGGCGGGGTCACGTTGGTCACGAGCACGCCGACGTGGCGCGGATCCGCGTCTCCGCTCGCGCGCGTGAGCAGCCCATCCATCCACGCGCCACCGCGCTTCTCTTCGCGCGGAAACGGATCGACGTGGATCCCCGCGAGCCACGCGCCCGTCGCCTCGTCGACGACCTTGAAGCTCTTCACCGAGGCATGCCACACGGGCGCCTCCGTCCACGCCTCGAGACGCACGCCGTAGACGCGCCGCGCGACCTCGAACGCCCCCTCGAGCACGCGCTCGAGCGAAAAGTACGGCCGCAGCGCCTCGTCGTCGAAGGCGTAGAGCTTCTGCCGCAGCTTCTCGGCGTGATAGCCGAGGTCCCACGCGGCGAGCGGCGGCGCGTCGTTGCCCTCGCGCTCCTTGCGGAATGCGAACAGCTCCTCGCGCTCGCGCTCGAACGCACTCTCGGTGCGCGCGAGCAGATCGACGACGAAGGCACGCGCCGTGGCGCCGGATTTCGCCATGCGCTCTTCGAGCACCAGATCCGCGAACGTCGCGTAGCCGAGCAGCTGCGCCTTCTCGCGGCGGAGCGCGACGATGCGTGCCACGTGCCCGCGGTTGTCGTGCGGTCCGCCGGCCGCGCGCGTCACGTGCGCCCGGTAGATCTGCTCGCGAATGCCGGCGTCGTCGAGGTAGGTCATGAGCGGCACGAAGCTCGGCGCCTTCAGCGTGAAGCGCCACCCGCTCTGCCCCTTCATCTCCGCGTCTTGCCGCGCCGCGCGCTTCGCGCCCTCGGGAAGCCCCGCGAGCTTGGCCTCGTCGTCGATGATGAGCTCGAACTTGGCTGTCGCATCGACGACGTTCTGCGCGTACTTGAGTGACACCCTGGCAAGCTCGACGTCGAGCGCCTCGAGCCGCGCCTTGCCGGCATCGCTGAGCTCGGCGCCGTGTCGCTTGAACTCGGCCAAGGTCTTCTCGAGCAGCCGCAGCCGCGGGCCCTCGAGCGCGCGAGCCTCGCCGGTCGCGGCGAACGCCTTGATCGCGGCGTAGAGCCCGGTGTTGAGGGGAATGCGACTCGCGAAGGCGCTGACGAGCGGCAAGGCCTCGTTGTAGGCGTCGCGCAAGGGCGGGCTCGTCGTTGTGGCCTCGAGGTGCCCGACGATGCGCATCGCGTGGTCGAGCTCCTCGCTGGCGCGCTCGAGCCCGAGCATCGTGTTCTCGAAGGTGTGTGCTCCACGGGCGAGCGCGACGATGGCATTGATGCGCGCCTCGGCCACGGCGAGCGCCGCGCGAATCGCCGGCAGGATCCCGTCTGTGCTCACGGCGTCGAAGGGGATCGGAAAGGCAACCGCTAGAGGCGAGCTCATCGCGGCTAGCTTAGTACACCTCGACCCCAGCGCCCGAGGCGCGACGTGCCCCCGCCACGCGCCGCGCCTCGACGAGGACGCTAAAACACGCTCGCCGCGTGCGCCTCCCGCGTCGTGACCTTCCGCAGCACCTCGCCCGCGCGATCGCTGCGGTCGTTCTGCGCGATGTCCGAGAGCGAGATCACGCCGACGCATTTGTCGTTCTCGAGCACGAGAATGCGGCTCTTCTGCTCCTGCTCCATCTTGCGCTCACAGCTCGCGATGTCCTCGTTCTTGCTGCACGCGATGACGTCGCGCGACATGAGCAAGCTGATCTTGGTGTCGAAGCCCTTTCCGTCCGCGAGTCCGCGCGTGACGAGATCGCGATCGGTGATCGTGCCGACGACGTAGCCGCTCGCGTCGACGATCGGGATAAAGCCGATGTTCTTGTCGCGCATCAGCTTCGAGCACGTCGCGATGGTGTCGCTCTCACGACAGGTAATGACCTTCTGCTGCATGATGTCCGCACACTTCATCGTCCACCTCCGAACGAACGCGGAAGGTGCAGGCCATGTGCCGCGCCGCCGACGGGCTGACGCGCAGCATCGCGCACGAGCTGAGCGCCAGCTCGGCAGCGAGCTCGAGCTTGCGAGCTGGCTCTAGCGAACGGGCCCGCCGCTCTTGGCGCGATAGGCCTCGAGCGCAGCTCCGAGGATGTGCACGCTGCGCCGCAGCCGCTCGACGTCGAGCACGTAGGCGACGCGCGCCTCGTTCTTGCCGAGACCCGGCGTGGCGTAAAAGCCGGCGGCGGGCGCGAGCATCACCGTCTCGCCCTCGAGCGCGAACTCCTCGAGGAGGAAGCGACAGAAGCGCTCGGCGTCATCCACGGGCAGCGGCAAGACGAGGTAGAACGCGCCCGCGGGTGTGCGGCAGTCGATGCCGATCGCGCGCAGCTCTGCGACGAGCACGTCACGCCGCGAGCGGTACTCGCGCACGACCTCGTGAAAGTACGACGGGGGCGTGTCGAGCGCGGCCATCGCCGCATATTGATCGACCGTCGCCGGCGAGAGGCGCGCCTGGCCGAAGCGCAGCGCCGCGTCGCGCACCGCGCGGTTTCGTGTGACGAGGCAGCCGATGCGCGCCCCGCACGCGCTGTAGCGTTTCGACACGGAGTCGATGACCACCC
Organism: Myxococcales bacterium; assembly: GCA_005800325.1. Classification (GTDB taxonomy): domain Bacteria; phylum Myxococcota_A; class Polyangia; order Polyangiales; family Polyangiaceae; genus SYFR01. The sequence continues at coordinate 5,059 of SYFR01000027.1, forward strand.
CATGCGCGTCGAAGTCCGAGAGGCCGAGAATTGACGGCGCGCGCGCGCCCTCGGGCAGGTCGTACACGAACTCGCGGTAGACCTCGTCGCACACGAAGAAGAGCCCGTGCTCACGGCAGATCGCCCCAAGCGCCTCGAGCTCGGCGCGCGTCAAGACGACGCCCGTGGGGTTGCCCGGCGAGGGCAGGACGAGCGCGCGCGTTCGCGGCCCGATGGCCTGCTTCACGCGATCGGGATCGATCGCAAACCCCTCGCTCGCGAGCGTCGTCACCGCGCGCACGCCGACCTCGAGCATGTGCGAAAATCCGGCGTAATTCGTGTAGAAGGGCTCGCACACGAGGATGTCATCGCCCGCGTCGCAGGTGGCCGCGATCGCGAACAACAGCGCCTCGGAGCCGCCCACGGTGACGACGATCTCGTCCGCCGCGATCGGGGCCCCGCCGCCCTCGGCCGCGAGCGCGGTGTAGTGCGCGGCGAGCTTGTCGCGATAGGCGCGGTAGCCGTCGCTCGGCGCGTACGCGATGACGCGCTCGTCGTAGGCGCGATACCGCTCGAGCATCCCGATCGGCGTCGCGATGTCCGGCTGACCGATGTTGAGGTGGTGCACGACGAGGCCGCGCGCGCGCGCCGCATCAGCGAGCGGTGCCAGGCGGCGGATTGGCGACGCTGGCGCCGTCTGCCCGCGCCGCGACAAGCGAGGTTCGGTCATGCGCCCCGTATATCGCGGGGAGTCCGGGTGGTCCGCGCTTTTTTCGCCGCGAGGCTGCGCGATGCGGCTCGGCGCGCTCCCGCGGTCAGCGCTCGACGGCGCCCGCGAACGCGCGCTGCAGCGGTCAGAGCTCGACCACGCCCGTGAAGCCGCGCACAGCGGTCAGAGCTCGACCACGCCCGTGAAGGCGTGCACTGCGGGACCCAGCATGTCGACGGCGAGGTCGGCGCCACGCACCGTGATCGTGAGCACGCCGCCCGGAAGCTCCACCTCGATCGGCGCGTCGAAGGGCACGAGCCCGCGTGTCGCCGCCGCCACGCCGACCGCGCACGCGCCGGTGCCGCAAGCCGCGGTGCGCCCGACGCCGCGCTCCCAGACGATCGTGACGAGGCGGCGCTCGGCGACCTGACGCGCGAGCTCGACGTTCACGCCCCCTCGGACGCCACGCTCGAGGGCCGGGCCCACGAGGTCGAGCTCCTCGTCGGCGAAGGCGTCGAAGCTCACGACGTGGGGGTTGCCGACGTCGACGTGAACGAAGTCGCGCCCCGCGGACGCCTCGTGAAAAAACGGCGCGACGACGGCCAGCCCCATATCGACACCGACGGCGTAGGACGCCGCGCCCTCGCGCTCGAAGCGGCAGCGCCGCGGGCCCGCGTCGGTCGCGATCGTCAGCTCGCCGCGCGCCGTGCCGCGCTTCGTCGCGAGCCACGCGACCACGCACCTTAGGCCATTGCCGCACATCTCCGGCCGCGAGCCGTCGGCGTTGCGAACGATCATTCGTGCCCCGGTCGCGCTCTCGCCCTTCAGGCCCTCTTCTCTCAGGCCCTCTTCGCTCACGCAGAGCACGCCGTCGCCGCCGACGCCGCGACGCCGATCGCACAGGCGCCGCGCGAGGCTCTCGCCCAAGTCGTCGCCGCTCACGATGACGAAGTCGTTGCCGAGCCCCTGCCACTTCTCGAACGCGAGCTTCATCCCGGCTCCTTATTTCGGCTCGACGGCCGACTCTTCCGGCGCCGCGACCGAGACGCTGACGATCCGCCAGTCGCCGTCCACGAGGTCGAGGCTGATGGACGCCTCCCGCGCGATCCGCTCGGGCGTGCCGCCGCGGCGCGTCCCGTCGAGCACCGCCGTGCCGACCCCGAGCGCGTGCTCTTTGGATTCGTCGAGGGTGAGCTCGAGCCCGTCGAGGTCGAGCTTCGCCGTCGAGAACACGCGCGGGCCTGCGGCTGCGAGCTCGGCGAGGCCGGCGCGACCAGGGGAACCCATGGAGAGCTCGGCGATGCCGTAGCTGACGTCCGGCGCGAAGATCTCCGCGAACTCCTTGCGTACGAACGACAGGAACATGAGCGCGTTCGTGTCCTCTTCGGAGACCGCAACCGCCGCCTCGAGCCGATCGAGCAGCTCGCGCACGCGGGCTTCTTCGCTGGTCGAGAAAAAGAACGCATATCCCGCGATGAGCAGGCCGACGACGAGGCCAAGCTGCGGAAGCCAGCGCTTCATCGCTCGGCAGCATAGACGCACCGGAAGCCGATCGCGTCATCTCGCGCGTCGGCCGGCACGCTCCGAGACGAGAAGCTTCGCAGCGCTGTCACCGACCGATCGCGGAAGCTGCCGCCGCGCACCTCGCAGAAGTCGCCGACGGGCTCGGTCCACTCCGCGACGTTGCCCGCGAGATCGTGCACGCCCTCGGGGCTGCGGCCCTCGGGGTGGCTGCCGGCGAGGTCGGGGCCCACGGCTCCGTGAGCGCAGGGGCCAAGGACGAGCGCGAACGCCGCGCGGCGGCACACGAGGCCCGCGTTCGCCCACGGATAGCGGCGCCCAGCTTGCCCCATGGCAGCGAAAGCGAGCTCGGCGCTCGTCGGGAGCCGGCCGCCGCGGTGCTGGCAGAAGCGCGCCGCCTCGTGAGCATTGATCTGGGTCTGCGGCAGGCCCGGCTCGCCCGCCTTCGGAGCCTCGCCGCATGCGCCGGCCGCGACGCACGCGGTCCACTCGCCTTCGGTCACCTCATGGCTGTCCATGCTGAGCGGCGCCGCCGCGACCGCGCCCGTCCCGAGCGAGGCGGGCGCATCCCAATCGAAGGGCGGCCGCTCGACGCTCCCTCCGGCGAGCTCGATCCGGCGCGCCTCGGGGACGCAACCCGCAACGGTTGCGCGCTGACCTTCGGCGCAGGCGCGCGGCTCTCCAACGCAACGCCCGCGCTCGAGCCGCTGGCCCTCGCCGCAACAGCGAGACTCGAGGGTGACGAGACCTGCGCCGCAGCGCGTGGGGACGCGAGCTTCGCGCGCCGCGACCGCCAGCACGACGACGACGAGCCCGAGCCCGAGGGCGCCCCCGAGCGCCGCCGCGAGCCGCAGCTTTTCCGCCCCTGCCATGCCGTGGCGCCCCGCTCGGACGCCTCTCAGTGCCGCACGCCCACGTCGAGCGCGAGCACGCCGATGCCGTCGATCTCGAGCTCGAGGCGATTGCCTGGCGCGAGCGGCCCGACGCCCTCGGGCGTGCCGGTGACGACGAGATCGCCCGGCTCGAGCGTCATCGCCTGGCTGATGAAGGAGAGCAGCTCCGGCGGCGAAAACAGCATATTTGCCGTGTTTCCATCCTGGCGCAGCTCGCCGTCGACGCGCGCGCGCACGCCGAGCGACGACGCCTCGAGGCCCGCGACGACGACGGGGCCGACGGGACAAAACGTGTCGATCCCCTTGGCGCGCGTCCACTGCTTGTCGCGCCGCTGCAGATCGCGCGCCGTGATGTCGCCGACGATCGTGTACCCGAAGATCGCCGCCGCGCACGCCGCCCGGTCGGCCCCAAAGAGAACCTCGCCCACGACGACGCCGAGCTCCACCTCGTGCTCGACGCGCTCGGACAGCTCGCGCGGCGGCAGCACGATGGTCCCGCCAGGATCGAGCAGCGAGGTCGTCGGCTTGAAGAACAAGAGCGGCTCTTCGGGCACCTCGTTGCCGAGCTCGCGCGCGTGCGCTGCGTAGTTTCGGCCCACGCACACGATCTTGCGAGGCTCCACCGGTGCGAGGTGCCGCGCCACCATGCTCCTCGCGAGCCGCTCGCCCGTCGCCTCGCCGCCAAGCCACGGCGCGCGCTCGAGCACGCACAGCTCCTCGCCCTCGTGCTCGACGTGGAAGACGGCACCGCTCGCCGTGCGAACGCGACCGAATCGCCGCGTCATCGCAGCACCACCGACGCGCTGCTCGCGCATGCCCGCTCGCGACGCGGTGCCCCATCGAGACAGCGCGCCGGAGAGCGAAGCGCCCCGCGGCTCGTCCCGCGCCTCACGTGCTCGCCTCTACCTTCCGCGATCCCAAGGCCCGCGCGCCCTCGAGCCGGCTCACGATGCGCGCCAGCGAGTCGAGCATCGCCGCACGCAGCCGCTCGTAGCTCTTCGGCCCGACGTCGCCCTTCGTTCGCGCCTCCTCGAGACGTACCAGCTCGTCGAGCAGCGTGTCGCGCGCCTCGGCCAGCTCCTCGGCGAGCTCATCGTTGGCTTCGCGGTCTTTTCCCCGGCCGAGCGACAGGACGCCGAGCGCGGCAAGCACCACGGCGATCGCGGAGGCCACCTTCGGTCCGTAGCCCATGCTCGGCAGCCCCGACAAGGTCACGTCGAGCTGCGCGGGCTGCACGTCCGCGAGCACGGCCTCGAAGCCGCGCGACAGGTCCGCCTGCTTCGAGGTCTCGAGCACCTTCTGGCCGTCGCGCCGGCGCCCCCGCTCGGCCGCGGGAAATCCGGCGACCTCGAGGTTCATCGTCGGGCCCGCGCTGCTCATCACCGTCGTCTGCACCGCGCGCGGCGGCACGCCGATCCGCACCCGCTGCGCGGACTCCGAGCCAAGCGGCACCGTGTACGCGTAGGTCAACTCCATTTGCCCGGGGGGAAACGTGCCGAAGAGCTCGAGCGCGCCATCCTTCTCGACGAGCTTCGCGCCCTCCATCGCCTCTTCTTGCGAGAACGCCCGCGCGCCCTCGGGCAGCGGCACGCGCAAGCCGCGCGCGACGAACGCGGTGCGACCGACGTTCAAGGTGCGCAAGAGGTGGCTCACGCGGATCGTGTCCTGCTTGACGTCGAGCACCACGAAGGCCTCGACGACCCACGCCGCCTTCACGAGCTCGCTCGTCGGCTCGTAGGCGTGCAAGATCACGCGCACGCCGCCCTTGTCCCTCAGCCCAAACGCGTCGGACGCGAACTCGGCCTCGCCCCGATGCGTCACCACGCGGTAGGAGATCCCGCCGCCGAACGCGCGGCCCTCGAGGCGCAGCCGCCCCTCGGCGTCGGTCGTGTGCTCCTCGCGCGTGCGCGACTCGCCCTCGGCCACGGTGTTGCGCATGACCGCCAGACCGACCGGCGAGCTTGCCACCGGGCGCTCGAGCGCGTCGACGATGCGCACCTCGATCGTGCCGGCCGGCAACGAGTCGTCGACCAGCACCTGGTTCGGCACCGGACGCGCGATCCCCCCGTCGCCTCGCCCTGGCTGACCCGGCGCCGCCATGCCGGCGTGCGGATCGACTCCGCCGGGAGGTGCAC
>SYFR01000230.1 GCA_005800325.1 Myxococcales bacterium
CCTCCTCCTCCTCTTCCTCCTCCTCCGCGGGCGGCGGAGGTGAGGGTGGCGCGGCCGAGAGCTCGACCGGCACCGGCACGGGCGGCGCCGGCGGGGGGGGCAGCGAGCCGTTCCCGACGACGCCGGGCAACGTGTTTTCGCTGCAGTATCGCAACAGCACCAGCGTCCCGATCACCGTGTGGCTCGAGGGCTCAGAGCCTCCGTGCTCGGCGGCCACTGCCTTAGCGTGCGACGTGATGCCTGGCGGCAAGCCCTGGAACCCCGCCGACTACGAGAAGAACTGGGCCGCGCTGAACTCCGTCTTCGCGGCTTCGGGCACGCACTTCTTCGTGATCGATGCGAGCGCGCAGAGCCACGAAGTGGACGTCTCGAATCGCATCGACCTCGAGCCCGGCGAGACGCTGCGAGCTCAACTCCCCATCAAAGACGGCCACCCCGAGTGGTATTTCGCGCGCAACGGCGTCGCCCTATCGGTCGGCACGAAGGGCTGGGTCACGAAGAAGGGCGTCTCGATGCCGGCCTCGGAGAGGGCGCTGCTCTTCGAGTACAACGTGCAGTCGAAGGAAGTGTACTGGGACCTCAGCGCCGTCGACGGGCTGAACGCGAACGCCACGATGAACTACGAAGGGCCGGGCTGCGCAGGCTCCGTCAACTGCAAGTGCGACAGCGCGCTGCCGAAGAGCTGCGCGACGAACCTCGACGCCTTCACGGACGGGAACGACGGCTGCCCTTACATCATGACCGTGAACGGGGCGTCGGTGTGCCCCAACCCGAAGTTCTATGCGACCGTCGATGGCGCCGTGAACAAGCCCTCCTGGGTCGTTCCGACCTCGGCGTTCACGACCGACAGCGTCTCGACGGACTACGCCGACGTCTGGAACAAGGCCGGCAAGCCCACCGGCGCCGTCATGGCCTCGGCGCCCAGCGGAGATCCGCTGAAGAAGCAGGCGTACCACATCTGGTGGGCCACCAACGTCGTCGGCAAGGCGTGGCTCGAGTACCTGCAGGCGAACGCCGGCGGCTCCTGCGACGCCTACGGCTGGGCCTATGACGAGATGAAGTGGAAGGTCGGAGACACCTTCGACCAGAACGGCAATCCCTCCTTGAACACCACGATCTCGCCGCTCGTCCGCTGCGACCTTTCCACCGACACCTACGTGAACATCGACGTGACGCACGTCATGTGAGCGATACGCGGATGCACCCGGCGGCGCCTCGGAGCCCTGGATCCGTACCGCCGCGGTGTATCACCAACGTCGGCCAAGTCCCCGGAACTGCAAGACCATGCGCGCCCGATGTGCTGGCACGGAGGTTGCTCTAGGGGAGCGCACGAACCCGCGGCGGCGAACGCTTCGCCCGCCGCGCGGTTCGGATCCTTCGCCACGAACTCGAGCATCCCATGCGCTTCAACCTCCCCACCAAGAACCTCGTCCTCGGTCTCGCCCTCCTCGTCGCCGCTGCCCCGACGGCGGGATGCGCGGTGGAAAGCTCCGACCTTGGTGAACGAGCCGATGAGGCCGTCGTCGTGTCGGACGCGGGAGACGTCGTCGCCGCGGCGGTGCCCGGCTACTCGGGCGAGCTCACCGCCTCGCAGGCGCAAGACAACACCATGCAACTCCCGGCCAGCGAGCCCGTCGCGATGCGCTCGGCTGTCGCCCTCGACTGCTCGGCCGGCAGCGCCTACCGCGCCGCCGTCGCCTGCACCCCGGCGGTGATGGTGGTCCGCCACGCCGAGGACACCGCGAGCGGCCCTCACGCGCTGACCGAGGCCGGGGAGAATCACGCGGACCTCTACGTCTCGCTCGTCGACGAATACGTCTTCGGCAAGGCGCATGGTCTCGGTCCGGCGGGGGCCGACGTGTGCGTGTGTCCGGTCGCCAAGGTCGTCGCCATCGATCCCGAGTCGAACGCCGTCAGCTCGAGCCCGTCCTCGAACCCTTTCGAGACGATCCGGCCCCTCGCGAATGCGCTCGCGCTCCCCATCGCGGTCGCCGACGAAGCTGGGACGCCCTACACGAGCTGCTACAACTGGAACACCGCCGCGCGGCAAGCCCTCTTGCGGGACGCCGACGGCGCCGCGGCCTCGACCGTCGTCGCCTGGGACAAGCAGGGACTCAACTGGACGGCGGCCGACGCCGCGAATCTCACCGACTGGTGCAAGCTCTCGCCGAGCGCCGAGCCGCTCCTCAAGAAGCTCGCGAAGTCGTTCACGCTCGAGGCCGACGGCAGCCACTTCACGCCGCAACGCGATCACTTCTTCGTGTTCGCCGGCCAGGACGAAGCCGACGGCAAGTTCACCACCTTCAAGACCTACCAGCAGACCTACAGCCACGACGGGGCGGGCTGGTACACGACGTCCTTCCTCACCGACGCGCCCAAGTTCGTAGACGTCGCCAAGCTCTGAGGCGGATGGGCGCGCGCCGCGCAAGGTAGCCCGTGGCCCTCAACGCCACGGGCCAGCCTTGACGCTAATTCCTTACTTGCTCAGACACGCATCAACGATGCCAGTCGCGGCGTAACCGTCCGGCCAGCAGCCCACTCACGATGCCGGCCTTGTAGGGGCTGCTCGCGTTCGCGCTGGTGGCGGCGGGAGGCGCGAAGGTCGCCGTCCCGCGGGTGAAGCTCTTGGACAAGATGGGGTGGGCCGCGAGCTGGAGCGACGGGCAGCGACGGCCCCTGCACCCCGAAGAGCAAGCACTCGTGATCCGCGAGGTCGGCCGGCGCATGCGGCGCTGGGTGTGACTCGAGGTAGGTTGGGCTCGCGACGATTCGTTGCTCGGATGTGCCGAGCGGCACGGCGACCAAGGACGAGTCCGGCAGCACCCCATAGCGGAGCGCGACGTCGAAGCGCTCCGTGAGCAGGTCGACCGGGCGGTAGGTGAGGTGGAACTCTACCTCCACCTTCGGATGCAATCGCAGGAACTCGGCGAGGTGGGCCGCGAGCACGGCGTGTCCGAGCGGCGACGGGGCGGTGACGCGCACGCGCCCGCGGGGCTCGCGCTGCTGTCGCGACACCGCTTCCTCTGCCGCCTCGAGGTGCGCGATCGCGCTCTGTGCCGCCTCGACGTAGGCCAGGCCTGCATCGGTGAGCGCGACCTGCCTCGTCGTGCGCCGCAGGAGCTGGACCCCGAGGCGCGTCTCGAGCTCTGCGACTCTCCTGCTCACGCTCGTCTTCGGCATCCCGAGCGACTTCGAGGCGCCGCGGAAGCTGCCCGCTTGAGCAACCCGAACGAAGACGACGGCGGCGTTCATGTCGAGGTGGTCCATGGACGGGACAGTCTACGCCAATTCTGCGGATTGACCCGCCGCGCTCGGGTCACTAGATCTTGTTGTGAGGACGTCGTCTTGCTTGGGATTGGGCGCCGTCGGGCAGTTGTCCTTGGCGTCGACCACGCCGTCCCCGCCCGGACAGCCCCCTTCGCACGCGACGGGACCGCCGCCGCCGCTGCCGGCCGGGTCGAGGAGGGTGGGCGCATCGGTCTCGCAGGCGGCCAAGGCCACCGCGGCGAAAAACGCCAGCGCCACCCCCTTGCTCTCATGCATGGGCCCTGGCTAGCCCTGGCTATCGGACCAACACGGCGGCCGCAAGTCGTGATAGGCCCCCATTCGGGTCGAGCTCGACGGAGGGGGGCTTTTCGCCACCTGCTCGACCGAGGAGCTCTTGCTGCCATGTCAATTCGTTCTTTGCCTGCTTCCCGCGTGCTCGCCACGGCCTCGCTCGCGGCGCTCTTCACCGCTTCGGCCTGCGGACCCGTGGCCGGTCCCTGGGGTAGCATCGGCGGCGAGTGGAAGGCCTTCTGCGGCGCCTACCGCCAAGAGGGAGAGAGCTGCGCCGACGTCGAGAATTGCGCGACGGGGCTCTATTGCACCGAGGTCAACACGGGCACCTTGGGTGTCTGTAAGCCGAGCATCGCCCTCGGCGGGGAATGCAAGCTCACACAGGACTGCAAAGACGGCCTCGTCTGCAACGCCGCTGCGGTCTTCGGCAGTTGTTTCTTTCAGACCTGCGACGCCAACAACGTGTGCACGCAGGGCGCCGCGTCCGGCGCCAAGTGCAACGGAATTGGGCTCGAATGTCCCAAGGACCAAATCTGCGCCGTCGCCAGCTCGGCGCCGGGCTTGTGCAGCACCGCCCCGGGGCTTGGCGGCGACTGCAACTTCATCAACGGCTACTTCCAGTGCGGGCCGACGCTCGCCTGCCAACGTGTCTCGCAGAAATGCGTGACCGTGCCGAAAGCCGGCGAGCCGTGTGCCAACGTGCCGCTCGAGTGCGCCGCGGGCCTGGTCTGCTTGCCGTCGGGCGACTCGAACAAGCCGGACACGTGCGGCAAGCCGATCGCGGTCGGCGCCCACTGCGATGCCGGCGGGTTGTGCGCACAGGGCAGCCACTGCGATCTCGGCAAGCTCGTTTGCACGAAGAACAGGCAAGTGGGCGACTCGTGCAAGAATGGCAATGAGTGCGGCGAGAGGCCGCTCGACGTCCACCACGGCGTCGATTGCGTGCAAGGCGAGTGCGTCGACACGAGCGTCGTGGGCGCCCGATGCTGGCCCGGCATTGACAACCAGTGTTCGAACGGCCTGACCTGCGTGCCGAAAGAGAGCTGATGCGCGCGGCAAGCCGGCTCGGCTGCCCCGCGAGGTTCGAAGGTGGCCCGCTCCCCCCGAAAAACACCTTTATCGAAGCGGCGGCCAGGACAATCGAAGCGCGAAAAATTGCGCATACCGCCCGACGTGGACACCTGTATCGCCGCCATGTGGACACCCGCGGAGCGTGAGCTGCTCGGGGTGAGTTGAGGCGTCGCAGGTTGTCGTTTCAGCCCTTGTTCTTTCTACGCGAAGGTCCCTTCAGGTCGAAGGTATAGGCGTTGTGGACGAGGCGGCCCTGGATCGCGTCGGCGAGGGTCTCATCGCCGATCCACTCGTGCCAGTTTTCTCGTGGCAGCTGACTCGTCACGACGGTGGCTCGCGCGCCGTAGCGGTCTTCGAAGACCTCGAGCCGAGCTTACCCCCGAGCGCACTCCACCGCGGCAAGGCGCTCCAGGAACAGGTGCTCGTTCGGCTCGATCGCGAGCCACCGTCGTCCGCGCTTCACCGTCACCGAGTTGCGGTCAGCCTCGACGCGAAGCTCGCCGCAGCGGTAGACGCCGCCGACTTCCTCGCCAGCGGGATCGCCGAGCCGCTCGCCCCGTCGGACCACGCGCTGCACCAGATCCGCGACGCCGGCGACACGTTTGGGCGGCACGGCGCGCACGCGAACGTTGCGGCCCGTGAGGTTCTCGCCCTCGAGCTTGCCCCGCACCTTCATCGCGACGCGGAGCTTCGGCGCTCGTCCGGGCGGCTGATAGAACGCCGTCTCGCCGCCCCAGCCGGGCGGATGTCCGGCGCCGGTCCAGTAGAACGCCGCCCAGCGCGTCCGGTGCTGTTTCCACCAGCGCAGCAATGCGATGAGCGGCTCGAGGTCACCGAGAGCGAGCTCGAGCCCGGGACACATCACACCGTGCTTGCGCTTGAGCTCGACGCGCTTGGCGCCGACGCGAGCGGCGATCCGGTCGAAGCCACAGGTGTACTCACGGATCTCGGTGCCGTCGGGGCGCCAAGAGCGACCGCTTTCGACGAGCACGTCGCGATCGTTGCGGGAGCGAGCGATCATCGGGGGACCTCCTTCCATCGTGGGCGTGGCCGCGCGGGCCTCGTTCCAGGCGTTGCCACCGTGCCGAACAGTCGGTCGGTTGGCCGGGCTTCGCAGGGCCTGTCCCTCTGCCCGTCTTGATGGTGATCGACGACACCTTAGCGCGATGGCGTGCGGCGGCAACCTCTCTTTGGCGTCTGCGAACCTGCGGTGTCCATCGCGGCCCGGGACCCGGAACAGCTCGACGATCGCGCAGCTGAAGATGAGGTCCGGCTCGACCTGCGCGTCGGCCGTGCGCCGTACCCGTGCGGGGCTGGGCCGTACCCGTGCGGGGCTGGGCCGCGCTCGTACGGGCGTCGCTGGACGACAGCTGAGCCGACTCGCCGCCGGAGCGTGCTCTGGTCCGAGGGCGCGTGCTTCGATGGTCGCGTCGATCCCATGAACTGCGGCGCGTGCGGCGTCGCGTGCAGCGCCGAGCAGGTGTAGCAAGCAGCCGTGTGCGGGACCCACTGCGTGGGCGGCACTACGCTCTGTAGTGCGTACGGGGCGGGCGGCGGCGCGAGCGCCACGGACATCTGCGTCAACACCGCGAGCGCCCCTAACTACTGCGGCGGCTGCAACACGAAGCCCTGGCGTCAGCCTGGTCGAGACCCTGGGCGATTCAAGGGGCGAGCTTCGCGGCTAGCGGATGCGGTGCTACCGTTGTCCCCCCCCGCATGCGGCCCCCGTCCAACGAACGCGCGTCGGCTTTCCTTCTCACGGCCGAGCAAACCGTGCGGCGCGACGTCGCCGGGGGGGCACGCGAAGCGGACGCGCAACCGGGGGACCACCTGTTCCTCGTCCTCGCCGGAGCGAGTCCTCTTGCGGGGGGCGCGCGCTGGTCGCTCGCTGGCATCGATGAAGTTCGGTTTCGGCGAGGCTCGACGCGGGCCGCGGAGAGAGAGAGCGAAGGGGGGCGCCGCATCCTCGCGATCAAGCTCCCCGATGGACTGATCTCGTCGAGCCACGCGCGGCTCGTGCGCGCTTCGGGAGGCTTCACGCTCGTCGATGACGGCTCCACGAACGGAACGTTTGTCGACGGCGCGCGGGTCACCGCGCGGGTGCTCCTCGATGGGGCGGGCTTCGAGCTGGGCGCTACCCACTTCATGCTGCGCCTCGCCATCGCGACTCCCGGCGGAACCGCAGACGATCTCGAGAGCGCGAGCCTCCTTGGCTCCGCGTTCGGTGTGGCCTCGCTCCTGCCGGACTACGCGGCGGACCTCGGTGACCTCGCGCGGATCGCGCGGACGGAGCTCTCGATCTTGCTGCTCGGCGAGAGCGGCGCAGGCAAGGAGGTGCTCGCGGCTGCGGTGCACCGGCTCTCGGGGCGCACCGGTCCCTTCGTCGGCGTGAACTGCGGCGCGCTCACGCCAACGTTGATGGAGAGTCAGCTCTTCGGGCACGTGAAGGGCGCGTTCTCGGGCGCCGTCAGCGACGAGCCGGGCTTCGTGCGCGCATCGAACGGCGGCACGTTGTTCCTCGACGAAATTGGCGACTTGCCGGCAACTTCGCAGGCGGCCTTGTTGCGCGTGCTCGAGACGCGCGAGGTCGTCCCCGTGGGCAGCACGCGCGCCGTGCCGGTCGATCTGCGCGTCGTGTCCGCGACCCTCAAGCCGGAGGATGCGTTGCGGCCGGATCTTCGCGCGAGGCTTGCGGGCTTTACCCATCGCCTGCCGCCGCTGCGCGAGCGCATGGAAGACTTCGGGATCATCCTCGCCACGCTGCTCGCCCGCGGGGCCGGCGAGCGCGCCGCCACGCTGAAGCTCGAGCCCGAGGCAGGTCGCGCCCTGCTCGCACACGATTGGCCTCTGAACGTGCGCGAGGTCAAACAATCCCTCGGTGTCGCGCTGGCGCTCGTCGATGGCCCGAACCTCGCGTGCAAGCATTTCCCCGAGTCGATCTTCACCGGCGTCGAGAGCGCAGCCTCGGTCGAGAGCGCCGGCTCGGTCGACCGCGCAGCCTCGGTGGCTTCGGTTCCGGGTAGCCCCGCGTCGGCGGATCGCGCGCCGCGTGAACCCGCGCTTTCGCCCGCCGTCGTCATCCCGAAGGACGACGCGAGCCTTCGCGCGCTGCTCGTCGCGACGCTCGAGCAGCATCGAGGCAACGTCTCCGAGGTGTCGCGCGCGCTCGGAAGGACGCGCATGCAAATCCACCGCTGGATGCGACGCGTCGACCTCGATCCGCAAGCCTTTCGTACGTGAGCGTGCCTCTTGCTCCAGGCGCGCGGGTGACGGCGAGCCTCGTGCTCGTGCGCCGCCTTGGCACCGGCGGCATGGGGGCTGGCTGGCGAACCACCTCGCGCTACGCATGGAGGTGGTCGTCAAGCTCATGGCAGACCGAGTCGCCGCGGACGAATCGTTCCGACGGTGCTTTGCCGAAGAGGCGGCAGCGGGCGCGAACGTCAAGAGCCCGCATGTCGTCCAGGTGTTCGACGCTGGAGTCTCCGAAGAGCTCGGCCCCTACATCGTGATGGAGCGGCTCGAAGGCGAAGACCTGTTCCACGGCCTCGAGCGTGATTCACGCCTGCCCGTCGAGGAGGTGGCGCGCCTCGTCGAGCACGCGGCGCACGGGCTCGACCGTGCCCACGCGAGCGGGATCGTCCATCGTGACATCAAGCCGCCGAACCTTTTTCTGTGGGCCCGCAAGGGAGCCGACGCGCGGCCTTCGGTGCCAGCCGCCCCAGCGTCGGCTGCGCCGGAGGCGAGCGCAGCTGCGCGCGACGAGGCCCGAGGACAGGCTCCTCTTTCGCACCGAACTTTCGCAACAGCAGCTGGCCAATGCCCTGGCGCGCGTCATGCGTGGCGCCGTCGTGTCGCCGAAGCCGGCCGCCCGGTATCTGCGCGCAGCCGCGGACGAGCTCCCTCCGCGCGTCGCTCCGAGCAGGCTTGCCACGTTCGCCGTTGGCAGCCTCGCCTCGGAGGATTTTCTCGACTACGGACGCCACGATCCGCGCGACCCCGAAGCGACGACGGAGACCGGGCTACTCACTCCGAGGCCGGAGCCTGCACGCTGAGCGCGGTTGGCAACCCGTGACGCGCGGCCCGCACCATCGCAGCTGCTCGCTGCAGCTCAGGCGCGGTGCGCGCGGTACCAGGCGATCGTCGTCGCGAGGCCGTCGGCGAAGCTCGTCGGGGCCACGAACCCGAACCGCTCTCTTGCGCGCGTCACGTCGAGGCGGCGGCGCGGCTGGCCGTTCGGGCGGCTCGGATCCCAGACGAGGCTGCCCTCGTAGCCCACCGCGGCGCGGATCGTCTCGGCGAGCTCGCGCATCGTGAGCTCACTGCCGGTGCCGAGATTCACGGGCTCGGCGTCGTCGTACGCTTCGGCCGCGGTCACGAGCCCGAGCGCGGCGTCCTCTACGTACAGGAACTCGCGCGTGGGCGAGCCGTCTCCCCACAGCGTGACCGAGGGCGCGCCCGCGAGCCGCGCCTCCTCGAGCTTGCGGATCATGGCGGGGATGACGTGCGAGCTCTCGAGGTCGAAGTTGTCGCGCGGCCCATAGAGGTTGACCGGAAACAGCATCACGAAGTTTGAGCCGTACTGCTGGCGATAGCCCTGCGCCATGACGAGCATCGCCTTCTTCGCGACGCCGTAGGGCGCGTTCGTCTCTTCCGGGTAGCCGTTCCAGAGCTCGTCCTCGCGGAACGGCACCGGACAGAATTTCGGATAGGCGCAGACGGTGCCGGCGATGACCACCTTGCTCGTGCCGAGCGCGCGCGCGGTCTCGAGCACGTTGAGGCCCATGGCCATGTTCTCGTAGAAGAAGCGGCCCGGGTTCTCGCGGTTGGCGCCGATCCCCCCGACCGACGCCGCGAGGTGAAACACGAGCTCGGGTCGCGTCGCCTCGAAGAGCTCGCGCGTGGCGCGCATGTCCGTCAGATCGTGCTCGGACGCGCGCGGCACGATGACGCTCGCGGCCCCGCGCGCTTGCACGAGCTCGACCACGTGCGAGCCGAGAAATCCCGCCCCGCCGGTCACCATCACGCGCTTGCATCGAATGCGGCTCATCGTCGAATCACGTTCCTATTGAATCGCGGTGCACCCCGCAAGAATTGGATGCGCTCTTCCGGCGAGTTCGGGATAGAGAGAGTTCGCCATCTCCGCGCGCGAAACCGGCGTCGCGCGCGCGGCGAGGCGCCTGCTAGGCTCGCCTCTCGCGATGGACGGCGAGGGAGGCACCACGGGGCGAAGCGCGGCGACCCCGCTCGACGAGAAGCTCGAGCATCTGCCGTCCGGGCCGGGCTGCTACCTGTTTCGCGACGTCGAGGGCGTCATCGTCTACGTCGGCAAGGCGAAGAGCCTCAAGAGCCGCGTCCGCAGCTACTTCCAGGCGGGCACCTCGGACGACCGCTACTTCGTGCCGATGCTGCGACACGTCGTGCGCGACGTGGAGACGCGCATCACGCAGAGCGAGAAAGAGGCGGCGGTCCTCGAGAACGAGCTCATCAAGACCCACAAGCCGCGCTTCAACGTCAAGCTGCGCGACGACAAGGACTTCTTGTGCTTGCGCCTCGCGCCGACCGGCGATTGGCCGCGCCTCGAGACGGTGCGGCGCCCCGAGGCGGACGGCGCCCGCTACTTCGGCCCCTACCACTCGGCGACGAGCGCCCGCCGCACGCTGCACCTCGTCAACAAGCACTTCCAGCTGCGGACCTGCGGCGACACCGAGCTCTATTCGCGCCGGCGACCGTGCCTTCAATTCCAGATCAAGCGCTGTCCCGCGCCGTGCGTCTACGAGGTCGATCGCGAGGCCTACGCAGCGCAGGTGAGGGCCGTCGAGCTCTTCCTCGACGGTCGGCACGACGAGCTCACGGCGGAGCTCGAGCGGCGCATGCACGAGGCCGCGGCCGCGTTCGAGTACGAGCTCGCGGGGCGTTTTCGCGATCAGCTCCGCGCCGTCGCCTCGGCGCGCGAGGGGCAGCGCGTCGTCAGCGTGCAGACGATCGATCAGGACGCGCTCGGCCTCTACCGCGAGGGAGATCTCGCCGAGCTCGTCTTGTGCGTGGTCAAGAAGGGCCACGTCGTGGACACGCAGTCGTTCGAGCTCGAGAAGAGCGAGCTGCCGAGCGAGGAGCTCGTCGCGGGCTTTCTCGGCCAGTACTACGGGGAGCTTCACGGTGGCGCCCTGCCCGACGAGGTGCTCGTGCCGGCGCTGCCCGAGGCGAGCCTCGGCCTCGCGGAGTGGCTCGCCGAGCTGCGCGGCAAGAAGGTGAAGGTGCTCGTGCCGAAGGCCGGACCGCGGCGGCAGCTCATCGAGCTCGCGACCGAGAATGCGCGCCACGCCTTCCGCGAGAAGCGCCGCGCCTCCGATGCCGTCGAGGCGAGGCTCGCGTCGTTGCAAGAGCGGCTGCGCCTCCCGACGACGCCGCACACCATCGAGTGTTGCGACATCTCGCACCTCGCCGGCGGCGACTGCGTGGGGGCCATCGTGGCGATGCGCGACGCCGTGCTCGACAAGAAGCGCTACCGCTCCTTCCGCGTGAAGACGACAGCGAGCGGGGACGACTACGCCGCGATGCAGGAGGTCCTCTCGCGCCGCTTTCGACGCGCGCGCGATGGCGACGCCGAGGACGCGCCGGGGTGGGAGCTGCCGGATCTCTTCGTCGTCGACGGCGGCCGCGGGCAGCTCGGCGTGGCGCTCGCCGCGGCCCACGATCTGGGCCTCCACGACCTCACGATCGTCGGGCTCGCCAAGGAGCGCGAGAGCGCGACCGGCGAGAAGCTCGTCGATCGCGTGTACCTGCCGGGGCAGAAGAACGGCATCCCGCTCGGGCCGCAGAGCGCGCCGCTCTACCTGCTCGCGATGCTGCGCGACGAGGCGCACCGCTTCGCCAACGTCGGGCGCGAGCGCGCGGGAAAGAAGCGCGTCTTGCGTTCGGAGCTCGACGATGTGCCCGGCATCGGTCCGGTCGCGAAGAAGGCGCTCCTCACGGCCTTCGGATCGGTCGAGGCCGTCCGCGCGGCGAGCGATGAAGAGCTCCTCGCGGTGACGAGCGTGACGCGCCGCCACGTCGCCGCGCTGCGTAGTGCGGGCTCGGCGAGCACCTCTGGCTCCCTCCGACCGCGTAGCACGCGTAGCGGGGGAGGGTCGGGGAGGGGGCCTCGAGGGGATGTCGGCTCGGCATGCTGAAGCTACGATTCGCAGGGAACGAGCACGCCTCGATCGGCGCGGAGCCTCTCGTGCTCTTTGGTCCTCGATTCTCGTGCATCGACGAACTACGAGTCGGCGCGTGCGTACCGAAAAGATGGCTTCGCTGACCGTTCGGTTGTGCGGCGGCACGGATGGCAAGGGCGGCGGCGATGGCCCCATGGTCGTGCTCCTGCACGGGTTCGGCGCGCCCGGCACCGATCTCGTGGCGCTCGCCGGGGAGCTCGACGTGGCGCCCGCCGTGCGCTTCGCGTTCCCCGAGGCGCCGCTCTCTCTGCCGCTCGACTTCGGCGCCGGCCGCGCGTGGTGGATGATCGACATGATGCGCTTGCAGCTCGCGATGATGACGGGCCGCGCGCGCGATCTCACCCTCGAGGTGCCCGAGGGCCTCGCCGCCGCGCGAGAGCAGCTCGTGGCGCTGCTCGATGAGCTCGTCCGAAAGCACGGCGTGCGGCGCGAAGAGCTCATCCTCGGCGGTTTCTCGCAGGGCGCGATGCTCGCTTGCGACGTCGCGATGCGCACGAGCACCCCGCTCGCGGGCCTCGCGCTCTTGAGCGGCACGTTGCTCTGCGAAGAGGAGTGGCTGCCCCTGTTCCCGAAGCGCGAGGGGCTGCGCGCGCTCGTGAGCCACGGCCGCCAAGATCCCATCCTGCCGTTCGCGCTCGCCGAGCGCCTTCGCGACGAGCTCGTGGGCGCCGGCCTCTCGGTCACCTTCATTCCGTTCGACGGCGGGCACGGCATCGCGCCGATCGCCCTCGCGGCGCTGTCCGACCTCATCGCGGGGTAGCGCTATCGGTGATGCCGGGTAAGCCCTGTCGCTGCTGAGCGCGTTTCCGTATAGTTCGCCGATGCGCTTCCGCCGCCTCATCGCCGCTTCGCTCCCGCTCGCTCTCCTCGCTTGCACCTCCGAGTCGACGCCGTCGCTGACGGGCTCCGGGGGCGCGGGCGGTGGCGCTCCGCTCGTCGAGCCCGTGTGCACGGCCGGAACGCGCTGGCAGAAGGGCAAGCAAATTTTCAAGGAGGTCACGGCCGAGTGGGGGCTCATCGACGCCGGCGCCCTCGGGCTGCGCTTTCAGGCGGTCGACTTCGACGGCGACGGCTACACCGATCTCGCGGTGCGCCGCCCCGGAAGCTACGGCGACGATCTGAACGACATGCCGGAGTGTTGCAAGACGGCGACCTGCGGCGACGGCGTGGTGTGCCCGGTACGCGCGACCTGGCTCTTGAAGAACGACGGGAAGAAATTCACCGACGTCGCCGTGAGCTCGGGCTTCATCCAGAACCGCAACGGCGGCGATCCCAAGACGGGGCGGCCCTTCGAGGTCGTCGCCTTCGGCGACATCGACAACGACGGCGATCTCGACGCCTACACGGGCCGCAGCGATGGGCCGAGCGACGTGAAGACCGAGACGAGCGAGCTCATGCTCAACAACGGCGATGGCACCTTCGCGCTCGGCCCGGCGGAGAGCGGCGTGCGCGTGGAGACCGGAGACGTGCCCTGCGGCGCGAGCTTCGTCGACTACGACCGCAACGGGCTCGTGGACCTCTGGGTGCCGCAAAACGCGTGGGCCGGCTACCCCAAGCAAGATCACCTGTACTGGGGCGACGGCAACGGGGGCTACACCGACGTGAGCCAGGCGACTGGCATGCTCACGGCCAACTGGAACGACACCGCGGCGCTGAACGCGGGCACGGCGCACACCTGGGGCTGGTCGGCGCTCGCGTGCGATCTCAACCGTGACGGCAACCCCGAGCTGCTCGCCAGCTCCTACGGCCGCGCGCCGAACCACCTCTGGCAAGGCGGCGGGCCGGACGCTAATTACCAATTTACGAACCGCAGCGTCGCCTCGGGCTACGCCTACGACCACCGCGTCGACTGGTCGGACAACGAGTCAGCGCGCTGCTACTGCAAGCTTCACCCGACGGCCGAGGACTGCCCCGGCGTCCCGGCGCCGATGTACATCAAGTGCGATACGGACAAGGACATCTTTCGCTGGGACCACAAGTTCGATCGCGAGCCATTTCGCCTCGGAGGCAACAGCGGCGGCACCATCTGCGGCGACGTGAACAACGACGGCGCCATGGATCTGCTCGTCACCGAGATCGTGCACTGGGACGTGGGCACGTCGAGCGATCCGGCCGAGCTGCTCGTCAACACGGGCGAGGACCTGGTCCGCTTCGAGCGGCCCGGCAACGAAGAGACCGGCCTCACGCGCGAGCACGAAATGCTCACCTGGAACGACGGCGACATGAGCGGCGCCCTGTTCGACTTCGACAACGACGGCTGGCTCGACGTCTACATCGGCGACTCGGACTATCCGGGCAGCAAGGGGCGCTTCTTCCACCAGTCGTCGCCGCTCTTGTTCGAGTCCATCCCCGTCGCGGACGGCATCGACCACAACCGCAGCCACGGCATCGCGGTCGCCGACTTCGATCGCGACGGCGATCTCGACATCGCCCTCGGCCACTCGCACATGCGCTGCTATTTCGACGACCCGGCCAACGACTGCTACCCCACGACGCAGGTGCGCCTGTTCGAGAACCTCATTGGCCAAGACGGCAATTGGCTCCAGCTGCGGCTCGTCGGCGGCCCCGGCTCGAACCGCGCGGCCATCGGCGCGCGCGTGGAGGTGAAGACTCCCGACGGCGTCGTGCGCACCCAGGAGGTCGGCGGCGGACACGGCCAATACGGCGGCCAACAAGACCTCGTGCTGCACTTCGGGCTCGGCGAGAGCTGCGAGGCCGAGGTCAAGGTGCGCTGGCCCGACTTCGCGCTCACCGAAGAGACGTTCACGCTCGTCAGCGGCCACCGCTTCGAGAAGCAGCAAGGCGCAGACGTCACGGTGCTCGCGGCCGAGTAGCCGGCTCGCACGAGCCCGGCGATCCGGCGATCCCGCGATTCCCGGCGACCGCCGAGCGCAGCGCGCGATTGACGCGCATGGCCCCGTCCCGGATAGTCGGCCGATGGATCCCTACGCACCGATCGCTGGCATTTCGCTGGAACGCTACGCCGACCTCGGCGCCGAGCTCGACGGCATCACCGGCGATGACGCGCAGGCGGAGAAGGTGGCCGAGCTCGGGATCGCGCGCGCCGACTGGGAGGCCGCCAAGCTTGGCTGGACCGCGCGCATGCAGGACATGAGCCTGATGGGCCAGGTCGCCACGCGCTACATGCCACTCTACAACGCGGCGATCGCCAAGAAGAAGGGCAACGCCACGTGCAGCCTCGAAGATTACTGCGCCGTCTCGGCCGCGATTCAGGTGTTCGGCTACGAGGCGGGTGTGGCCCATCACAAGGTCAGCATGGGCGACTGGACCACCATCTCGGCGCACTGGCAAGTCGAGCTCAGCCGCGACCCGATGAACCTCGGCGCCCATAGAAACCGGCTGCAAGAAGAAGAGGCGGGGCGCCTCCGCGCGGGCGGTCAGCCACGGTCGATCCAGATCGTGCGGTCGGCAGCTGGGGCGGCTCCCGCGGGTGGCGCGGCCGCCTTCGATCCCAACGCCCAGATGGCGATGTCGATGCAGGCTGCCGCAGTCCACAACGCCCCCTGGATGGCGCAAGCGGCCGCCCTCTACGGGCCCGGCGTCTATGGGCAGGCGGCGGTGCAAGTGGCGGGCGCCATGAGCGCGATGGGCGCCGGCAACGGGCTCGTCCTCGGGGCGAAGGTGCTCGTCCAGTGGAATGACGGCAATCGCTACCCGGCTACCATCATCCAATTAGCGGGCACGCAGGCGCAGGTCGTCTTCCCGGACGGGCGCAACCTGTGGATTGACCATCAGTACCTGACGCCGGGCTGAGGGGCGCGCGGTGTACGAACCCGTCCAGACGTGCAAGCACTGCGGCGCCACGCTGACGCTCGACGACCTGCGGCAGCCCAATTGCGGCTACTGCGGCACGGTGTTTCCCCATCAGGCGATGGCGGCGCAGCACGCCCAGGTCGTCGGTCAGGTGCTGCGCCAGATGCACCAGGCTCAGATGCACCAGGCGCAGATGTACCTGGCGCAGAGCCACGCGCAGCTTGCCAATTCGCGCGAGCAGCGCTTGCACCGGACCTTCTGGAAGATCGTGCGCATCGTGGTCATGACGATCCTCGCCCCCTTTTTCATCTTCGCTTTAATATTGTTGAAGCATTGCCTGGTAACCGGGTGACCGCAGGGGTCCGTCGTTTCGTTCCGACGTGTGGACCGGCTCGAGCAAACGCCGGTTCATGGGTGGTCGGGATGGGCCGCTACGCGCAGTCAAAATCTGCCGGCGGCGCCGAGACCGAGGACCGAGGGGCTCGCGAGCGGCACCACCGCCAATCGGGGCTGGGCGGTCGTGTCGTGTGCCACGGGTGAGCTCTCGTTCGCGATGACTGCGTAGGCGATCCCCCCGCCGAGGGCGGTCAACGCCGCGGCGCCCTGGAGCACGCCGGAAACGGCGAATACGGCCCCCGAGGAGTTCGAGTCCGATTCCGCGTACGCGAGCCACGGGCCGAAGACGGGGATCGCGAACTCGAGCGCGCGTTCGCTCTCCACGCCAGCGCCGATGACGAGCGTGGGGAGCCCCATGGTGGCCCACGCGACCCCGACCGCGCCGAGCCCGCCGAGCGCCACGTCCGAGGCGGTATCCAGCGCGCGGTTGCGCTCGACACGGAGCTTTCGCGCGGCGGTTTGTCGCGGCGTGAGCGGCGGCGTCGCGGGAGGCGCAGGCACGCAGTGCCCCTCTTGCGCTTGGCAGCGACCACCGCCGAGGCAGCCGGCCGAAGCTGCACAGTCGGCGCTCGTCGCGGCCACGCAGTATCCGCCCCAGTAGGTGCACATTCCGTCGGCGGCGCACGCCGGCGTGCTGCGACACGGATCGACTGGCGGGGTCATCGGTACGGGCTCCGCGATGGGAGCAGCAGGCGCGGGCTCGGCGATGGGCGCCGCTGCGGCGGGCTCGGCCGTGGGCGCAGCGGGAGCGGGCGCAGCGGGCTCGGGAGCTTGCGCGAGCGCGGTGCCGCCGAAGCTCGCGGACGCCGTCGCAATCAGGAGCATCGCTGCGAGCCTCATCGTCGCTCCGCGCTCAGAAGCCGCAGTACAGGAACCCGTCGGGCAGGATCTTACTGTCCTTGCACGTCATGCCGTTGGTGCAGACGCTCGGGTCGTCGGCGCACATCACGAGCGCCATCTGCCCCACCTGCTGCGTCTGGCACGAAGTCGTGCACTTCACGCCTTTGTAGCCGTCCGGCCCGGGGCCGAACTCTTGGTAAATCGCACAGCAGACCTCGCCCTGAGCGCAGTCGTTCGCGCCCGTGCACGCGATCGGGATCGTGCCGAAGCCGCATCCTCCGGGCATCGCGCAGAAGTTGTTCATCGCGTTGTCGTCGTCGAAGCAGCACACCTCGCCGCTCGTGCAGGTGTCCGTGACGCAGTTCACCTCGACCGGCCCGCCGCCGGTGCTCGAGCTCGAGGCGACGGCCGCGGTCCCCACGGTGGCGGTGGTCGTCGTCGGGCCCGGGCCTGTGGTCGCGGTCGTGCTCGGATCGCCGCCGGCGCCGGTCGACGTCGCGACCTCGGCGCCGCCTTGGCCGGTCGTCGCGGTGACCGTGACCTCGAACGAGCCGCCCGCGCCGACGGTCTCGCCGACCCCGGTGCTGGTGCTGACATCGGTCGTCGCGGTCACGTTGGTGACGCCGATTTGCGAGCTGCTGCTCTGCGATGCGCCCCCCTGGCCTGCGCCGCCAGCTCCGAGGAGCTCGAACGGTCCGCCGAGCTCGCTGCGAGTTCCGCACGCGAGCGAAAAGACGGTTACCAGGGAGAGAGAACAGCAAGGCAAGAGTCGACGCGCGGAAGACATGGGGCGCAGTATAGCGGCATGCCGGGCAGCCTGGGAGTGCGCGACGCCGCGCAGCCCCGTCGCGGACCGTGAATCCCGCGCACAGCTGTGACGCCTTCATCCCGCCGGCCGCGCGCCCGGCTGCCCGCGCGGTACCGCGAGCGCGGGGCGCCTGCGCCGCCGCACACCGGACCGCAATCGAAATCTCCCTGAATTGCCTCAGTTTTTCCGTTACCACCGCTCGCCCGGCGAGGTCCGCGCCACCAAGCCTCGAGCCGCGCACACCATGCCTCGAGCCGCGCGGCACACCCGTTGCTGAGTCCCCAAGCCATGAACCACCTTCGCGCTCTCGCCGCCTCTCTCGCCACGCTGTCGCTCGCGTTCACGACCGGGTGCAGCCGTGAGTATCTCTACGACGACGTCGACCTCGTGCTCGACTTCGATCTCACGCCTTCGAACGAGCTCGCCCACCCTTACGTGCTCGGCTCGAAGTTCGCGATCCACGTTGGAGGCTTCGATCGCGGCGGCGAGAACCCGCCCGTCTACACGCTCGCGAGCTCGGCTCCGTCGGTGATCGCGCTGAGCGCGTGCACCGACAGCGGTTGCAGCGTCGATGCGCTCGCCGAGGGCGCGGCGCTCGTGTCCGCCTACGACGAGCACGGCGAGCTCGTCGCCGCGGAAGAAGTCACGGTGCTCGCGCCCGACCGCGTCGAGCTCAGCCCGCACGGGCGCGAAATCGTAAAGTCGTCGTGGCCGATCAGCGAGGCACGCATCCTCGTGGGCGGCACGGCGACCTACCTCGCCACGTGCTACCGCGGCGAGCAGCGCCTCAACGGCAACGGCGTGCTCGCGGCGACGAGCGACGGCGTCGACCTGACCGTGGAGCGCACCTTTCTCTTCGAGAACCGCGACTGGCTGCAGCTCACTCCTCCGCACGTCGGCGACTTCACCGTGAGCGTCTCGGCGAGCGGGCTCCCCATGCGCGACCTCGACGTGCACGTCGTCGACGCCGACGCGGTCGCGAGCGTCGAGGTCATTCAGGAGGAGCTCGAAGACGGCGACCGGGTCACCGTGCTCGGCGAGGCGCTCGACGCGGAGGGGCGCGTCGTGCACGGCGTGCAGTTCAGCTGGGACCTCGACGGCGACGGCCAGGCGGGGCTCGGCGATCTGTTCCGCTACGAGTACTCGGAGGAAGTCGAGAAGCTCCTGGGCGCTGAGTTCGATGGGCTGCGCGGAGAGACCGTGATCCACGCCGAGCGCGGCATCGTCGCGGACAGCAACGCGCTCGGGTGCAGCGCGTCTCGGTTTGGGGCGCGTGCGCCCCTCGGCGGCGCGGCTCTCACGCTCGCGTTCGCAGCGCTCTTCGTGAAGCGATCGCGCTCGCGGCGGACTTCGTGAAGCGCTCGCGCCGCAGCTAGCCCCGCGCGCCTTCGTGGCGGCAGCGAGGTCCCAGCGTCGGTAGTTCCCAGCGTCGCGAGATCGCGGTCGTCGCGATGGACCCGGCGCACTATGCTCCGCGCGCGATGCCCGTCCTCAGCGCGCGCGGATTGTCGAAGGCCTTCGGCCCGCAGGAGCTCTTCTCGGAGCTCGCGGTGACCATCGTCCGCGGGGAGCGCGTCGGCTTGTTGGGGATCAACGGCAGCGGTAAATCGACGCTGCTGCGCGTGCTCGCGGGGCTCGAGCCGGTCGACACCGGCACCATCGAGCGGCGGCGCGACGCGACCATCGAGTACCTCGCTCAGGAACCCGCGCTCGACCCCGACGCGACGCCGCGCGAGCTCGTCAATGCGGGCCTCGCCGCCTGGCACGACGCGACCACGCGCCACGCCGCGTTGTCGAAGCGCCTCGACGAGGGCAGCGCCGGCGAGGCCGAGCTCGCGCAACAGGCGGAGCTGGTCGAGCGGATCGAGCAGCTCGGCGGTTGGGATCGCGGGCACGAGGTCGTGGCCATGCTCGCGCGCCTCGGCGTGCGCGAGCTCGACCGGCCCGTCGGCACGATGAGCGGCGGAGAGAAGCGCCGCGTCGCGCTCGCGCGGATCCTGGTCCAGCGCCCCACGCTCGCGATCCTCGACGAGCCGACGAACCACCTCGACGCCGACACCATCGCCTGGCTCGAGGAGTACCTGGTCGCTTCGTATTCGGGCGCGGTGCTGCTCGTGACGCACGACCGCTACGTGCTCGACACCGTGTGCCAGCGCACCCTCGAGCTCGATCGCGCCTCGCTCTTCGAATACGCCGGCGGCTACGGCGACTACCTCGAGGCGAAGGCCGAGCGCTTGCAGCTCGAAGAGCGCGCCGAAGATCGCCGACAGAACCTCGTGCGGCGCGAGACCGAGTGGCTGCGCCGCGGGGCGAAGGCACGCTCCACCAAGCAGAAGGCCCGCATCGACCGCGCCGAAGAGCTCATCCGCGATGCGCCGACTCGCGTCGCGGCCAGCATGGAGCTCGGGGCGCTCGGCGTCGTCGTGCCACGCACCAGCAAGATCGTCGTCGAGCTGGCGAACGCGTCGCTGCGGCTCGGCGAGCTCGACCTCGTGCGCGATCTCACGCTGCATCTTCGGTCGGGTGAGCGCATCGGCATCG
>SYFR01000231.1 GCA_005800325.1 Myxococcales bacterium
CGCGGGCACGCAACATCTTGACGGCGACCACCTCCTCCCAGCGCGCGTCGTTGCGAAGCAGCGTATCGAGCTCGGCCATCGCGTCGAACGCGCGCGGGTCGACCTCGAGGAGCTTGCGCCACGCCTCGATCGCCTCGTACGCCTGCGCCGGCTCTGCCTGGTGCAGCGTCGCCATCTCGCGGTAGAGCGCCAGGAGGTGCTCGGCCGGCAAGACGTGCGCCGCGCGATCCGCGGTCTGGTGCAGCGCCGTCAACAGCTCGGCGCTGCTGCCCCTCGCGCGCCAAATGTCAGCCACCGCGTAGAGCGCATCGAGGTTGGCAAAATCGATCGCGAGCGCTCGATCGTAGTCCTCGAGCGCGAGGTCATCGCGACCGAGTTGCGTCTGATGCAGCCGCGCACGGCGCAACAAGACAGCCACGTGCTCCTGCTCGTCGACCACGGTCGCCATGTGGCGCTCGAGCACAAGGGTGAGCTCGCCCCACTGCTCGGTCTGCTCGTAGAGCTCGCTCAGCGCCCCGAGCGCCTCGCCGTCATCTCCCTTGAGCTCCAGCACGCGGCGCCAGGCGTCGATCGCCCCTCGCGTCTCGCCGATGTAGCCCCCGAGCACGCGGCCGAGCTTCGCCCAGATTTCGCCCTGCTCGTACTCGCCCGCGGCGTGCTCGAGCTGACGCTTGTAGACGGCGATGAGGTCATGCCAGCGCTCGAGCTGCGTATAGAGCCGCTCGAGCACGACCGCGGCGTGCTCGTTGGTTGGGTCGAGCTCGCCAGCGATCTTCTGGTAGACGCGCACGGTGTCCGTGATCTTTGCCGGATCTTCCGGCGCGAGACGGAGCTCGTAGAGCTCGCCGAGCCGACCGTAAATGTCGAGCAGCAGATAGTTCTCGAGCGGCAGGAGCGCGCGCTGCTCAAGGATCTCGGCGAGCTGCGCCGGCTGATCGAACGCCGTGTAGATTCGATCGAGCTGCTCGAGGCACTCGACCTCGCCCGGCACGACGGTCAGCACGTAGCGATACGTCTCTTCCGCCTTCTGGACGTCGCGCAGCTCGTCCTCGAATGCGCGAGCCAAGCGCTTGCCAATGATGCACTGCGCCTCGGGCGCGCTGTGCTGTTGCAGAGCGTCCGCGTACGCATTGGCGACGTGGTCCCAGCCGTCGTCGACGTAGCCAGCCAAGCGCTCGCACTCGCCGAGCACGCGCTCGTCGGTCGGGTGCTCGAGGAGCGCGCGGATGTGCACGCCGAGCGCGCCCGCGGGGCTCACGAGGCGCTGTTCATGCAACTCCGCCAGGCGGAAGAACTGCTCGAGACGGGCGGCCGGGGCCTGCGTCGACGCCAGCACCACCTCATACGCGCCGGCGAGATGATCGAACTGCCCTTGTCGCTCGTAGTGCCCTTCCAAGATCGCCGCGATGGCGAGCTGCTCGATGCCTGCCTGGCACATCGACTCGAGCGCGGAGAGCGCGCCCTCGTGCGCCGGCTCCTCCGCGATGACCTCACCGTACGTGGCGACCGAAGCCTGCACATCGCCGAGGCGATGTTGCTGCGTCTCGGCGAGGCGGAATTTGAACGCGAGCCCATCTTCGTGCCCAAGCTCGGCCTGCCGCGCGAGCACGCCCGCGAGCTCGTCGTAGCGCTCGGTCGCCTGGTAGAGGCGATCGAGCGACGCGAGGGCCTGTTGATGCTCGGGGTCCACGTCGAGGACCCGCCGATACCGCGCGATGGCCGAGTCCAGGTTCTCGAGCTGCTCCTCGTAGATGTTGGCGACTCGAAGCGCGACGTCCATCCCGCGTGCGGGCTCGGACTCCAGCAGCGCATCCAGCGCACCGTCGTAGGCGCTCGCCACTTCGCCGAACCGCCCCGTCATCGAGGCGAGGCGCTCGAACTGCGCGAGCGAGTCGTCGTTCGTGACGTCGATCGTCACCGCGCGCGAGTACGTGTCGAACGCGGCGTTCGGGTCGTTGAGCATCTCCTCTTGAAGGCCGGCGATGCGACCGAGCAGCTCGACACGGTGGAAGGCGTCGGTCGCGGCCACGACCTCGACCTCGAGCACGTGCACGAGGGGCTGCCACTCTCCCAGGGCCTGGTAGATCGGTTCGAGCACCTGCGCGGCCAGCACCGGCTCGCGGGTGCCACGCGTCAGCGCCTCGAGCGCGGCGAGCGTGGTCCGGTGATCGGGAGCGACCACCAGGATCTCCCGGTAAAGGTCGATGGCGCGCTGAGCGTCGTCGAGCTTCCTGTCGTAGAGCTCTGCGACTCGGTACTGGTAGCTCTGCGCCTCCGCGGGGTCGGCGGCGAGCTCTGCCTCTCGCTGCAGGACACCGAGCAGCTCCGGCCAGTTCTCCGCTCGCTGGTAGAGCACGTCGAGCCGCCCGAGCGACTCGAGGTCGTCCGGATCGAGTTCGAGCACCCGCTGGTACGTATCGATCGCGCGTGCGACGTCGTCGAGCTCCCGCTCGTACACGGCGCCCATCTGGTAAAAGATCCTCTTCTTGGCCTCGGGATCGGAGACGAGCTCGACCTTCCCGTTGTAGATGGCGAGCAGCTCGGCCCACCTCGAAAGACCGACGTAGAGTCGAATGAGCGCGTCGATCGCGCGGAGATCCTCCGAGTCGACCTCGAGAGCCTTCGAGTACGCGAGCACCGCTTGTTCCACGCGGCCGAGGACTTCTTCCTCGACTTGCGCCGCCTGAAAGAGCGCTCGCTTCTGCTCGTCCGGGTCCGTCGCGATGCTCGCGCGCTGCTGCAAGAGCGCGCTCAGCTCGGCGTAACGGGCCGCCGCTCGAAAAATGGTCTCGAGCGCGTCGATGGCAAAAGAGCTCTGGGCGTCGAGCTCGAGGATCCGGCGATAGAGCGCGACCGCGTTCTCGACGTTGGCGAGCTGGTGCTCCTCGAGTCCGGCCGCCTTCGTATAGAGCGCGATCCCGAGCTCGAGGTCCGCCTGCTTGCCCGCGAGGTCGCGGAGCACGCTCGAGAGATCACCAAAGCGCTCCGTCGCGGCGGCCAGGCGCTCTAGGCCATGGAGCGTGTCGCTCGATGCCGCGTCGAGAGCGAGCGCGCGGGTCAAGGTGTCGAACGCAGCGGCGGGGTCGGCGCCCGCATCCTCATGCAGGTCCGCCATCTCATGGAGCAGCTCGACTGCGCGCCCCACGTCGTCCGCGCGGCGCACCAAGATCTCGTAGACGAGCACGAGCTTCTTGTGGTCACCGGAGGCGCGATAGAGCGGACCGAGGAGCTCCGCGATTTCGAGCTCGAACTCGGGGACAACGAGCAGGCGCTCGAGCGCCCCGAGCGCGCCGTCGTGATCCGCTTGCCGCTCGAGGATCTGGCGATACGTCTCGATCGCGGCGGGCACGAGCCCGAGCTTCGTCTCCTGAAGCGCCGCGAGACGGAACATGAGCCGATGCTCCGCGTCTTCGTCCGCCGCCAGGCGGATCTGTCGCTCGAGGACGTCGGACAGCTCACTGTCGAGGCCCTGCCGAACATAGAGAGCGTCCAGCGCCCGAAGCGCGCCGAGGTTGCCGGCATCGAGCGCGAGGATCTCGCCGAAAGCCGCGATCGCCTCCTCCGGCCGCCGAAGCTTCTCGTCGCTGATTCCGGCGATTTGCGACAAAAGACGGGTCCTCTGGGTAGCGTCGGCGGCGAGGTCGAGCCGCCGCCGCACGACCGCGATCAAGTCTTCGTGGCGCTCGGTGCGCGTGAACAGGTCCTCGAGCGCATCGAGCGCAGCGCGATCCGCCGGGTCCATCTCGAGCACGCGCTCGTAGCTCTTGGCGGCATCGTCGACGAGCTCGAGCCGCTCCTTGTGGGCCGCATGCCGAAGCCAGTATTCGCGAGCCAGCGAGGCGTCGCTCGCGTTCTCCGCGATCTGCGCATATGCGTCGGCGACCACGGCGTAACGACCAGCCACCTCGGCGTAGCTCTCGAGCTCTGCGCGCAATTCCGCATTCGCCGGGGCGAGCCCAAGCGCGCGCACCGCTGCGTCGCAGGCGCGGTCGGGCTCACCGAGCCGCTCGTGCAATACCCGCCCACTCCGACGCAAGAGCGCGACGCGCGCGTCATCGCCCTCCTCCGCCGCCGCGAGGATCTCGAGCATCGCCACGAGCTCGGCCCACGACTCTCGGGACTCGTAGACGTCGGCGAGGAGGCGAGCCACCTCGGATCGCGCCGGCGCAGCGACGTCGGCGAGCTCCGGATGGCGGAGCAGCTCCTCCAGCGCAGTCCGCGCGGCATCGTTCTCCGCCTCGATGAAGAGGATCTCGCGGAAGCACTCGAGCCCCCCGCTCACGTCCGACAGGTGGTCGACGAGCGTCTTGCCGAGGCGATGCTTGAGGTCGACGAGCTGCCCCTCGTCGACGTCGAGCTCGGCGCGGCGCCGCAAGAGCTCCGCGTACGCCGGCCAGTCACCGGACGCGAGGTAGAGCCGGTCGAGCGCTGCGAGCGCAGTCGCATCGTGCGGCGCCAACGCGACGACCTCGAGGTAGGTCGCGACCGCCGCTGCCGCGTTCTTCTGCTCGCCTTCCTGGATGGAGGCGATGCCGGCGAGGATGCGGCACGCGTCAGTGACGGTCGTCGCGAGCTCCTGCTGACGCCGGTACACGTCTAGGAGGTCATCGAAGCGCTTCGTCTCGCGGTAGAGGCGCTCGAGCGCCGCGAGCGCTGGCTCGTTCTGCGGCTCGATCTCGTGCACGGCACGGTATTGGTCGAGCGCGTCGTCCACGCGCGCCAGCTCGTCGAGCAAGACACGTCCGAGCCGCAAGCGGACGAGCACCTCGACCTCTTGCTCGGAGATCGAGCCGAGAGCCTCGCGGTAGGCAGTCGCCAGCGCATCCCAACCGTTCGTC
The DNA here is from genome assembly GCA_005800325.1 of Myxococcales bacterium. GTDB lineage: Bacteria > Myxococcota_A > Polyangia > Polyangiales > Polyangiaceae > SYFR01. Next base: position 4,839 of record SYFR01000231.1, read on the forward strand.
GCGCGCGCCACCCGCTCCACCCGATCGGCTGCATCGAGGTCGCGAGGGCGCTCGTTGAACGCGCACAAATAGCGCTCGAGCCCGAGATCCGGGCGCTTCAGCTTGGCCTCGTAGAGCTCACCGACCTTGGTCGCGAGCTCGAACCGCTCGGCGCTGTCCGTGGTGGCCGCGAGCTTGACCTCGATGGCCTGCGCGAGACCCTTGGGGTTATTTGCGGCGTCGTACAGCGGGATGAGCGCCTCGGCCGCGCCCACGTGCGTTTCGTCGAGGGCGAGCACCTTCTCGTACGCACGCGCGGCTCGGTCGGCCTTATCGCGTCGAGTCAGCCAAAGCTCGGCTACCTTGAGCAAGAGGCCAATCTTGGCGGCCGCGTCTTGTTCCTTGGCCTCCTGGCCCTCGAGCACACGAATGAGCTCTTCCCATTTGTCGCCTTCGGCATAGAGAACCTCGAGCTCATCCCAGCGGCCGATCGCGAGGTACTTCTTCTTCAGGTTGTCTTGCGCGCGACGGTCGCCTGGACTCAACTCGAGCACGCGCGCCCACGCATCGGCAGCCCCGGCGTCGTCGTTGAGCCGGTCTCCGCGCGTCTGCGCCAGCTTCAAGACGATGTTGAGGCGCTCCTTGTCGTCCTGCGCGCAGTCGGCAAGCTGCGACAGGACGTCGGCGAGCTCGGCCCAGTCACGGTTTCGCTCGAGGAACGTCGCGAGCGCCTCGAGTGCAAGAACGTTGCTCGGATCGAGCGCGCGCACGGCGTTCCAGAGCTCGATGCAAAGCTGCGGCTTCTTGATGCGCTCGCTGGCGAGCTGGGCGATGTCGACGTAGGCCTGAGCGCGCGCCGACACGTCGGACACCACATCGGCCTGCGTTCGCTTCAGCTCGACGAGCTTCTCCCAATCACGTCGCTTCTCGTAAAACTCGCGCAAGAACGAGCTCGCCAGCTCGTGGGTGGGGGCAAGCTCGAGCACGCACTCGAAGCATTTGGCCGCCTCGGCTGCGTTCGAGAACTTCTGATACGTGTCAGCCGCCTGCGCGTAATACGAGACTCTCTGGTCCGTATCGACGTACGCCTCGGCGATCCGCACGAGCGTCTTCACGTAGTCGTGGTTGCGTCGCGCCGCCTGATGCTTGGCCGCGTCCGCCACGAGCGCAGCGATCGCCGCGTCGTCTTGCACGTCCGGGGTGACGACCCTGCGCACGCGCGCCGCGGGCTCAGGCGTGGCACTGGCCGTCGCGGTTGTGGCCGCCGTGGCACTGACCGGCGTGGCACTGACCGGCGTGGCACTGACCGGCGTGGCACTGACCGGCGTGGCACTGACCGGCGTGGCACTGACCG
>SYFR01000232.1 GCA_005800325.1 Myxococcales bacterium
GATCGGCGACATGGACCTCGCGGCGCAGGCGAAGGTCTTGCGCGTGCTTCAGTCGGGCGAGCTGTGCCGCGTCGGCGCCGAGCACACCTTCCAGGTCGACGTGCGCGTGCTCGCGGCCACGAACAAGGATCTCGAGCGCGAGGTCGCCGAGGGGCGCTTCCGAGAGGACCTCTTCTTTCGCCTCAACGTGTTTCCGATCAAGATGCCGACGCTCGCGGAGCGCGCCGACGACATTCCCCTCCTGGCCGACTCTTTCCTTCGCGCCTTCGCGAGCGAGAACGGGCTGCACCTGCGGGGCATGCAAGCGGCGGTGCTGGAGACGCTCAAGCGGCGCCGCTGGCCGGGCAACGTGCGTGAGCTCAAGAACGTCGTCGAGCGCGCGGCGATCCTCGCCAATGGCGACGAGATCACCATCGCCGATCTCCCCGAAGATCCGCACGCCGATCCGTTCGAGGACGACGGGCACGCGAGCGCGTCACCTGGGGAGAGCGCCCCCTCCCACGCGGGCGTCGGCAAGGGTCGCACGCTGCGCGAGGTCCGCGAGCAGGCCGAGCGCTCGCACATCGTCACGGTGCTCGACGAGCACGACTGGAACGTCTCGCGCGCAGCGACGGCGCTCGGGCTCGAGCGAACCAACCTGCACAAGAAGATCCGCGCGTTCGGGATCCAGCGCGGCGAGCGCGCCACCTGAGCGCGCGCAGGGCGAGTCAGAGCTTCGCCACCTGGAAAACACAGCGGAGCCGGAGCGGCGCGCCTCACTCGCAGATGGCGCGCAAGAGCTCCGCCACCTGCTTCGACAGCGCGGCGAGCTCGCCGGGGTCGCCCTCCCCGAGGCGCGCGCGCAGGAGAGGCTCGGCCACGAACATGGCAAACGCCGTGTATTCGTACAGCCACTGCGCGAGCAGCTTCGTGCCGTCGGCGCCGCCCACCAAGAGCTCGATGTTATCGGCGATTTTCTCCAGCACGAGGCTGCCGTCCGGCGCGGGTCCGGCGTCGCGGAATAGCGCGTCGTAGACGCCGCCCGCCGTCGCGAAGCTCGCGAGCTGCTCGCGCACCTCGGCGCCGCCGCCCGTCGCGTCGACCTTGGCGAAGATCGCGACCAAGCACTGGTTCACGATCGTCACGACCGCCTTGGGCTCGGTCGGGCGCGGCGGCGCCACCCTCACCGCGCCGCGCTGGAGCAGCTGAAACACGGCGCGCATGGCATCGAACGACCCCTCGCAGAGCGCGCGGCTCAGCTCGTCCACCGACCGCTTCCCATCCACGGCCTCGTACCAGCGCAAGAGCTCGGGCTCGGCGGGCGGCGGCGCGCCGGTCCGCGCGGGCACATGAAACAGCGACGGAATGCGGGACGCGTAGGCGCTCGCCTCGTCCATGCGCCGCACGCCCTCCATCATGAGCGACGCGAGCGAGATCCGAAGCCGGTACGGGAGCTTCGCCTCGTCGATGCCGTCGATGAAATAGAAGCTGCCTACCGCGAGCTGCATCGTGGCATAGAGCACCTCCTCGCTCTGCCGACCGATGAGCTCGAACAGCCGCTCGCGCGTGAGATAGCCGAGCGCCACCGCCGCCTCGCCGAAGCGCACCTCGGGCGTGATCACGCGCAGCACCATGTCGAGCTGCTCCTCGGTGAGCGCGCCATACTGGTACAGCACGCGCCCGAGCCGCTCACGCTCCGCCGTCGAGCTCGCGCCGACGAGGTGCCCCGCTTCGACGAACAGAGCGCGCTGCTCGCCGTCCTGGTCGACGACCACGAGCTCCCCGTTCCGGCCGCCCTGCGCGATCACGCTCAAGATGTCCCAGAACATCCCGGGACGCACCAGCTCGCCGGCGAGCCAGCTGCGTGCGAGTTGCTGTTCGCGCGCGGCGCGCAGGATGGCCACCCTGGGCGGGGCCGCGAGCAGCGTCATGTCGCCGGTGCGCTGGCGCAGCTCGCGGCTCGCAACACGCCCGATCGGGTGCGCCGTGCCGGTCGCGTCGACGCGCACGAGCCGCTCGTCCAGCTTCATCCGAGCCGCAGCTTACTCCGGGCGATCGAGCGGTGCGCGCCTTCCCGACGCGCGACCGCGCACACGCTCGCCATCCCCGTCGCAAACTGGCCCCGTCGCCCTCCGGCCCCTCAGCGCAGCTCGGCGACGTTGGCCCCGAAGAGCCGCTCGAGGCTCGAGAGCATGGCGTCGCTCGGATCGACCCGCATCCCCTGCCCGAGCTGCAGCACCGCCTCGCCCTCCTCGGTCTGCACGACGAGCTGCACGCGACACGCGCCGGGATTGGCGCGGAGCACGTCGCCGAGGCGCGCGATGTGGCTCGCCTCGAGCACGGCGGCATCGAGCCGCAAGACTACGCCGCGCGTCTCGGCGCGGATGGTGTCGGCCAAGAGGCCCGCGTCGTCGAGCAACAGCGTCGGGACGCGATCGACCTCGCCGCCGTCCTCCGCCATCGGAAACTGCAGCTTGCCGCTCACCATCACGGGCTCGCCGCGCACCAGCAAATCGCCGAATCTACCGAGCTCGCGCTCGCGCACCTTGACCTCGACGCCGCCCGAGAGATCCTCGAGCGTGAAGAGGCCAATCTTTCCGCCGCCGCCCTTGAACACGCGCTCGCGGTAGCCGTCCACGGTGCCGGCGACGCGCACCTTCGCCCAGTTGTCCATGTCGTAGAGCTCGCGCGTGCTCGCGACCTCGAAGCGCTGGAGCTCCGCGCCGAAGCGGTCGAGCGGGTGGCCCGAGACGTAGAAGCCGAGCGACTCCTTCTCGCGCCGCAACATCTCGCGCAGGTCCCATGGCTCGCACGCGACGTAGTCCGAGGCGTCGCCGCTCTTCGCCCCGCCGCCACCCGCGGCCCCCGCAGCCCCGCCGCCACCCGCGGCA
>SYFR01000233.1 GCA_005800325.1 Myxococcales bacterium
ACCAGACCAGGCAGGCGCCTCAAGATATGCGACGCCGTGCCGTTCGTTACGCGACGGAGGCACTGGCATGGACGATGCGCGCCGAGCGAGCGGGATTTTCATTCGGGCCGGCGTAGACCGCGCGTCCGACGGCGAGCGCGTCGCGTTCCTCGACAGCTTGGGGCGCGGCTTCGACGAAGTGGGGCGCCCGCCCATGTCGCTCATCATGCTCGGGATCGACGGCTTCGCGCAGCTCGCGTGCGTCGAAGGCCGCCACGTCGCACGCCACGCGCTCGCCTGGATCGCGTCCGCTGCGCGCGCGTGCACCCGCCCGGGCGACGTCGTGCACCGCGTCGACGTCGATCAACTCGCGGTCGTCGTCCGACGTCGCCACGACGCCCAAGCCGAGGGCCTCATCGTGCGCGTGCGACGCGCCGTCGGTGCCGCTCACGGACGCGACGATGCCATCGCGGCGCTTCCGATCCCGCTCGTCGTCGGCTTCGCGCACGCGAGCGAGGCCGCATCCGCGACCGAGCTGTGCGTCCTCGCGGAGTCGCGCATGCACGAGCAAAAGCTGCGCGCGATCCTCCCGGTGCGACAAGCGGGGTAGGAGACTGGTGTCGAACGCGCCTGCTTTCCTCCCTCACCCCGCTTCGCGCGCTGCGAGCCGTTCGGGCTGTCGGAGCTAGGCTGCAGTGCCTTCGTCCGCATCGTCACCAATCCCAAGATCTGGGACGAGCTGACGGACATCGGACGCGCGATCGGTTTCATCGAGCAGCTCCGCGGCCGTGCTCGCGCCCGTGCCCTGTGTCACGGTCCCGCGAGCTGGGAGCTCTTCGCGCAGCTTTGTGTGAGCGCCCGAGCCCGGGGCAAGCTCGTCGCTGACGCCTACCACGCGGCACTGGCCATCGAGCACGGCTGCGAGTTCGTCACCGCCGACGCAGACTTCGCGCGGTTTCCCAGGCTGCCGCTGGCGGCACCCCCTCGCGAGTTGACCGGCTCTCCCCGGTGATCGGCTCTTCGCGCCTTCCTTCGCTGCGGGAGCGGCTGCCGCACGGTCCTTCGCCGCGGCGCGCGCTGCCGCTCGGCGCTGCTGCGTGACCGCGACCCACATTTCGGCCGGGTGCCGCGCCGACGGCATCGTGACCATCGCCACCGGATCGCCGCCCCAGCACCCGAGCCCGTACACCGTGTGGTGCGTGTGAAGCTAGCGCCGGCGGACTTCTGCGTAGCCGCGCTCGGCGTCGAGGATCGCCGCCTCGAGGCCTTCGATGAAGCGCGCGCGCGGAAAGCGCGAACTGCAGAGCTCGCGTGCCCGGTGGCTCATGCGCTCGGCGAGCGGGCGATCGACGAGCAGGCGTCGCGCGTAGAGCGCCAAGAGCGCCGGATCGTCGGACAGGAAGCCGCAATCGCCGTCCTCGATGGGCGAGGAAGGGTGGCAGTTGCCGAGCACGGGCATGCCGGCCGCGAGCGCCTCCATCAGCGCCATGTTGAAGCCGTCCTCGAGGACGGCGTCCGCGGTGTGAACGAAGAAGCGGTGTCGCGACAGATGCACCTTGAGCTCGGCCCACGACGCGGGCGGCGCGACCCCGGGCATGTCGGGGTTGTGCCCGAGGACGCGCATCGGTGACTCGGCGAAGGCGCGCTCGTGAAGATCCCACGCGAGGTAGCGGCGCCGCGCGGAGATTTGATTTGCGACGCGAAGGCCCGAGGCGACGTCGCCGCGCCACGGCAAGTAGTCCGCGGGCTCGACGCCGGACTCGACCACCCGGCAGTCGCGCAAGCCCCAAGACGCGGCCTTGCGCGCCGTCACGGCGACCGCGACGCCGCCGGTCAGCGCTAGGTACCGCTCGAGCGTGTGCACCAGCGCGGCCGGCGCTCCCGTGAACGCCCCCTGCTCGAGGCGATGCTCGAGCGTGACGTGGAGCACGAGCACCCGCGGGGCCGCGAGCGAGCGCGTGTCGAGCAGATCGCTCAGGTTGTGGCCGACGATCGCGTCGTAGATGCCGTCGGAGGCGAGCGCCTCGGCGAGCGTGATGAGGCGCGCGCCGTCCGGCACGGGGCGCATGCGCTCGTCCCATCGCGAGGCGTAGCGCCCCGGCAGCCCATCCACGATGTCGAGCGGACGGCCGAGCGCGCCGAGCTGGTGCACCCACGCCTCGTGGCAGTTGAAGGTGAGGAGCCGCCCAGCGGTCATGGCCGCGTCATCACGCCGGCACCGACAGGCATCCGACGACGATCTCGACCTTCGGGCCGACGGCCTTCTCGAGCTCCGCGCACGCGACCGGGCAGAGGACGATCTTGGTCGGCGCGCTCGAGGAGTCGTAGTGCCACGCGGCCTTGTCGTCGCACGCCTCGGCGTTCGGCACTTGACCTACCGTGACCGGGGTCGCGCCGCTGCCGGGATAGAAGATGACGTTGACGCGCGTCGTGTCCACAGGCTCGCCGGTGCCGCTCTCGGGGATCGCGAACTCGCACGCCACGGTGTGATCGCGAATGTCGTTGAGCGCGCTCTGCAGCTCCTCTTGCGCGCTGCCGGTGCCGATGACGATCCCCTCTTTGGTGCCGCCGGCCACAGCGATCGCCTGGGTCAGCGACTCATTCGAGCCCTCGAGCCCGATGGCGAAGGTGAGGATCCCGCGCGACTCGAAGGCCTCTTTGGCGGCGGCCACGAGGTAGTTGCCGTCCATGTTGCAGTCCGTGGGCTCGCCGTCGGTGACGAGCACGACGATCGGCTGCTCGCCGGGCTTCTTCGCGCCGATGTCCTTCGCCCACGCGATCGCCCCGTCGAGCGCGATCGACAGCGGCGTGCCTCCGCTCGGCACGACGCCGACGAAGGCATCGAGGAGCGCCTGCTCGTGCGTGTCCGTCGGGGCCGAGAGCTCGGTGAGCTCGCCGAGCGGCACCTTCGGGACCGCGCAGCCCTGCACGCTACAGCTCTCGTCACAGCCCGTGTCGGGGAAGAAACGCAGCGCGACGCGCGCGCCGTCGCTCGCCGGGTCCATGAAGAAGCCCTGCAGCGCCGCCGTGCTCTGACTCCATTTCGGGCCGGCCATCGATCCGGACTTGTCGAACATGATGTAGAGATTGACCGGGACGTTGCGCGCCTCGTCGACCGACGACGCGCACGCGCAGCCTTGGCCCGCGGCCGTGGTCGTCACGAAGTCGACGCCGCCCGCGCCGGTGCTCCCCTCGCTCGCGCGCCCCGCGTCGCAGGCGCCGAGCAGCACTGCGCCGGAAACGCCGAGCAGCACCGCGCCGAGAGAGGCGGTTGCCATGGCCGCGG
>SYFR01000234.1 GCA_005800325.1 Myxococcales bacterium
ACGATGCCCGGCGCCCCACGTTCGGGCGCTTGACTTGCGGATCCGAGGAACGCGCGGCTCGCGACCACGGTGACGGTGGCGTCCGCACCGAGGCGGTCGCGCGGTGCGCCCACGGCGGCGTTCGCCGGTGCGCTCGCCGGTGCGCTCGATGGCATGCTCGCCGGTGCGCTCGCTCGGCTAGCGACGGGGCGCGTTCGCTCCGACTCCGTCTCGGGGTAGAGCGAGCTCGGCGCGTCGTCGAGACGCGGGTGGCTGGCGGCGCGCCGCTCGGTCGTGGCCTCGATGCTCGGCAGGCGCCCGCGCCCGCGCGTCACCTCGAGCGCCCACGCCTTCGCGGCATCCGACGCCTGCACCAGCGTCGGTCCGTCCTCACCCCAGTCGACGTTCCGTGGCAGGGTGGCGTTGGGATCCGGCGAAGGGGCGGAGCCGCCTACGGCCTCGGGCCGGTTGAGCATCGCAAGCTCTGCCCGATCCGCGCGCGCCGCCGCGCCGAACTCGCCGGCGATGGCCCGCTCGAACCAGCGCAGCTGGCGCAACGCATTGCGGCGCAGGAACCGCGCGAGCGCCTCCTGGTTGCCTTCGCGATAGCCGTGCGCGGTCAGCCACTCGTCGAGCCGACCGCGCAGCTCCGCGGCGGACGAATAGCGCGCGCTCGGCTCCTTCTCGAGGCAGCGCTCGACGACCTCGACGAGAGCGCGGTCCATGCGCGGGCGGTGGCTGCGCAGATCGAGCGGCGACTCCTCGAGCACGGCGCGCATCGCCTCGAGCTCGTTCGCGCTCGACCAGGGCCGACGCGCCGCGAACAGCTCGAACAACACGACCCCGAGCGTGAACAGATCACTTCGCCCGTCGAGCGTCGCGCCGCGCACCTGCTCGGGGGACATGTAGTGCGCGTCGCCCTTGAGGAGGCCGGTCAGCGTGCGCGTGAGCCGCTGCTTGGCCTTGGCGAGCCCGAAATCCGCGATTTTTACGGTCCCCTCGACACCGAGGAGCACGTTACCAGGCGTCAGATCCCGGTGCACGAGCTCGAGGTGCTCGCCCGCCGGCGTGCGCAGCTCGTGTGCCGCCGCGAGCCCGTCGGCGATGGAGCGTCCGATGAAGACGACCATTCGCTCACTGAACATCTCGCCCGTCTCGACGACGGTCTTCATCAGCCGCAGGAGCGAGACGCCGCGCACGAGCTCGACGGCGAGAAAGGAACCTAGCTCATCGTCGCCGAACCCGACGACCTCGACCACGTTCCGGTGCCGGAGCGCGGCGGTCATCCACACTTCGTCGCGGAACATCGTCGCGAAGGCGGGCTCGGCGGCGATGTGCGGGTGCAGGCGCTTGACCGCCACGAGCTCGCCTGCGCGAGGTCCGTCGGTGAGCCGCGAGAGCTCGACGCGCGCGGTCTCGCCGACCGCGATCTCCGCCAAGAGCTCGAAGCGCAGCACGCCTCGCTCGGACTCCTCCACGGCCGATGACACTAGTGCCTCGATTCGTCAAAATCGAGGACCAAGTAAGCCGCCGCAGCGAGTCAATACCATCGGAAATCGAGGGATTTCGATGCCCGCGCCCGATCGGGGGCGTCGAAATACCCGTCGCTTCGATGGACTCGGTGCGCTGTCCCTCGATTCGTCAGAATCGAGGACCAAGTAAGCCGCCGCAGCGCGCGCGTCAGGTGCGCGCAGCAGCCACCGCTTGAGCGAGGTTCTCCGGGCTCGCGCGCAGCTGGACGTCGAGGTGGTCGTCGCGCGTTCGAATCGACGCGACGTTGAGCACCGGAGTCAGGACCGCGAGCGCGCGGCGCAGCCCCGTGCGCGACGCCAGCTTGTCGGCCTTCATCACGTCGACGACGATGCGGTCGTCCTTGGCGTCGACGACGAACGGCGGGCGATTGGGCAGGAAGGCGAGGAGGTTGCCCGGCTTGCTGAGGTCGAGCGCGCCGGACTTGAGCAGCCCGGCGATCGGCGAGTCGCCCGAGAGGACCTCGAGCTCGAGATCCGCGATGCGCGTCGTCAAGAGGATCGCCGACGGCGAGACGTCGATCCCCTCGAGAAACACCGTCACGCGCGCGCGCAGATCGCTGCCCATCACGCGGAACGTCGCGCCGATCAGCAGCCCCGGCGGGGCCGCGTCGATGACGAGATCGCGCGGCGCCTTCTTGCCGCTCAAGAGCTCGCGCGCGAAGTAGCGAAACGCATCGAGCGGGATCCCGACGCGAAGCGCCATCGCCGAGCGCAGCGCACGCATGAGCTCCTCCGGGTGCGTCTTCAGATAGCTCGCGGCGGCTCGCGCGATCGCCTTGGGATCCGGCTTGGGCATCGCGCGCAGGATCGACCGAACTCGTGTCGCCGCGCAAGTGCCAATGCCGCTGCCGTGGCGATGGACGAGCGGCGCCGTTCGCGATAACAGGCCCGCGAGGACGATGGCGCTCAAGGACACGCTCGAGTGGGCTCGCACGGAGTGGGGGATCCTCACCGAGGCCGACCACATGAGCCTCGTCGAGCGCGCGGAGTGGCTCGCGCAGTGGGTGCCATTCGGCGCGAAGACCATCGGCTACGGCACGATCAGCGTCGTGCTCGGACCGCTCACGCGCGAACACGAGGCGAGCCTCTGGGCGATGCGCTCCTGGTGCCGCACGGGCGTGAAGCAGCTCGGCGTCGCGGCGCGCGCCTATGGCGTCGAGAACGCGCCGCACGAAGGCGGCTTCGTCTACGCCGCCAACCACCAGAGCCTGCTCGACATCCTCGTGCTCGGCGCGCTGCTCGAGGGCGATTTCAAGTGGGTCGCCAAGCGCTCGCTCATGAAGATCCCGTTCTTGGGCTGGCACCTGAAGCTCGCCGGCCACGTGCCGGTCGACCGGACGGGAGGGCGTCGAGCCGCGGCCGAGAGCATCGAACGCTTTCGCGAGGTGCTCGTGGCGGGCAAGCCGCTGCTGATGTTCCCGGAGGGCACCCGCAGCCTGGACGGCGCGGTCGGAGAGTTCAAGACGGGCGGGTTTCACGCCGCGGTGCGCGCGGGCTGCCCGATCGTTCCGGTGGGCATCGACGGCACCGGGGAGCTCATGAAAAAGGGCGCCGCCGACGCGGGCCGCGCGAAGCACCGCAAGCTCTTCCCGATCGCCGTGTGCGTGGGCGAGCCGCTCCACCCGGACAAGGCGCTCAAAGAGAAGGACCGGGTCGCGGAGCTTCGCGATCGATCGTTCGAGGCCGTGTGCGCGCTGCGGGGCAAGGCCGAGCGGCTGCGGCTCGAGAGCGCGTGAAGAGCGCGCGAGGTCACATGCGCGCGCGCGTCCCCTTGCCCGCGGCGGTCGTCACGATGGCGGCGCTCCTCACGATGGCGGCGCCGGGCTGCGACGACGCGCGGCCACCGGCGGACACCGCGGCGAGCGCCGCGCCGAGCGTGCTCGGCCGAACCCACGGGGTCGACGACTCGGTCGTGCCGCCCCGTCGCGCCGTGCATCCCAACCCGCTCGGGCTTGGGCCCGTCAACGTCGCGCTGAACCCCGGGCAGCGGGTCTTCGCGGTCCCCGCGCGGATGCTCTCGGGCGCGCACATCGGCTCGAGCTTCGCCCTCGCGGCCGCCACGGTCGAGGCCATGGACGCCGCCGACGTCGTCGTGCGGATCGGCCATGAGATGTCCCACACCGTTCACCCCGGCTACGTCGTCGTGCCGCGCGCAGGCACGCTCGAGCGCGGCTCGCTCGTGTTCGCGCGCTTCCGCGACGAGCTGCGCCATGGGGTCGTCGAGCGCCTCGCGCACAAGCAGGTCGTGGTGCGCTTCACCGACGTGAACGTCCCGGGCGCGCTACAGCCCGTCCTGCGCGACGAGGTCGGGCTGCTCAGCGGTGGTCTCGCGCCCGGCTCGTACGCGCTCCGCCGCGGCGAGCACGAAGTCACGCACCTGCTCTTGGTCTCGCAGACGTTGGGCGCGGACGGGGAGCCGACCTGGCTCGCCCTCGGCGCTGCCGGCGCGGTACAGCTCGTGCCCGCTCGCGAGCTCGAGCCGCTGCCGTCGCGTCGACTCCCGGACGCCGGCGATGACGTGCTCGTCGCTTGGCGCGGCGCGATGGTCCCCGCCACGGTTCGGAGCGTCGAGCCGCCGGGGATCTTCACGGTGCGCCGCCCCACCCTGTCGACGCCGATGGTCGTCGGCCCCGACATGCTCGCGCCGCTGCGCTAGCTCGGTCCGTCCTGCGGCTCGCGCCGCACGAAGGGAGGGGCCTCAGCCGCCGACGGTGTCGCAGCCGACGACCACTTTGACCTTGGCGTCGGCGTCGCCCTTGAGCGTCTCGCAGCTCGCGCCGTAGAGCTGCACCTGCGTCTGACCCGGGAGGTAGTCCCAGCCGTCGCCGTGGCTCGCGTCGCGCGGCACGGTGAACGTCACTCCATCGGCGGTGACCGTGATGTTCACGGCGTCGAAGTTCGGCGCTCCGCCTTCGACCTTGGGCAGCTCGAACGTGCAGCTCATCGCCTCGAGCGCGATCGACTCGAGGGCGCTCGCGAGATCGTCGGTGAAGGTGGCGACGTCGATGCGGTACGCGCAGTCGTCGGTGGCTTCGCAGCCCGGGTAGCGAGCGGTCCCGCCCGCTTGCGCGATCGCCGAGAGCGCTCCGGCATCGGAGGCCTTCACGCCGTCGATGACGCCCATGACGTAGGTTCGCACGGCGCTGCCGTAGCCGAGCGCCGCAGCATCGATCGCCCGCTGGATGTCGTTCGCGGTGGGATCCGCCGCCGAGTCACACGAGGTGGGCAGCCCATCGGTGAGCAGCACGACGCTGCTGACGCCAGTCGCCTTCATGGCGGCCATCGACTCGACCGCGCCTTGGATCGCCGGCGCGAGCGGCGTGCCCCAGTAGAACTCGTCGTCGACCGTGGCGATTTTCGCCTTCATCGTGTCGACCTGAAGCGCGCCCATGGCGCCGACGCCAACGGCGAGGTCGTGGTACGCGGTGGCCTCGCAGCGGTTCTCGGGGCCGGGAAGCTCGCCCGCCGCGCAGCCGCCGCAGGTGATGGTGTTCGACGTGGTGATGACGCAGCAGTCGATGGGCTGATCGCCCGAGGGAAAGAGCGAGAGCCCTCCGTGCGTGGCCTCCGGCATCACGTCGAGCAGATCGAAGAGCCCCGCCTTCGTGAGCGACCAGCGCGTGTCCGTCGCGCCGACGCGCAGGTGCATGCTGCCCGAGCGATCGACGAGGAACAGGATGTTCGAAGCCGCCGGCTCGACGTCGATGACGCTCGTCGCGTCGGGGCACACCTCGGGCCCGGTGTCGACCTCGCCGCCAGCGCCAGCGCCAGTGCTCGTCGAGACCGAGCCGCCCGCGCCGCCGTCGTCGCTCGGCAGGTACGGAAGGATGGTGGCCTCGTCGTCGCTGCCGCAGCCCGACACGAACGCCCCCGCACCCACGAGCACCAAGGTCACCGCACCAGCCAGCAAGCGCTTCATCGATTCCTCCAGGGCAGCCGCCGCACGATTCCTCTTCGTGCGGCGACGGCGCCCATAGCGAGCTTCGTGCCAAGCGCATCGAGCGCGCGAATCATCGAAGAACGTGGCAAATCACGCGACGGCGCAGGTGCCGGGGAGGCGCCGCGCTGCAAGTGGATCGGCACTAGACCATGTAGGCAGATCCACGACACGAGCGCCTTGGCGCGCACGTACCACGCGGAGCGGACGACTCACGCGAGCGCCTGGGCGCGCACCGACGCCGGCGAGCGGACGACTCACGCGAGCTCGCGCGGGGGCACGCCGTCTTGCGACGCCGCACGCTGCGATCGCGGCCGCGCGGTGCGCTGCGCTTTGAGGTACGGTCGCTCCCGTGGGGCGCCTCGTCGAACTGCCTGCGCGCGGCCGCCTGCTCGTCGCGACCGATCTGCAGGGCAACCTCGCCGACTTCGCGCGCCTCGAGGAGCTCTTCGAAGTGCGCGCGCGAGAGGCGGACGGCGCCGTGCTCGTCGTGACGGGCGATCTGGTCCACGGCCCCGAGATCCCCGAGGACGCGTGGCCCGACTACCTCGGCAGCTTCTACCACGGCGACTCGCCTGCGTTGCTCGACCGCGCCCGTGCGCTCGCCGAGCGTCACCCCGGCCGCGTGCACTACCTGCTCGGCAATCACGAGCACGCTCACCTCGGCGGGCCCGTCGTCGGCAAGTTCTTCCCCGACGAGGCGCGGCGGCTCGAGGAGCTGCTCGGCCCCGAGCGCACGCGGGAGATGCGACGGTGGCTCGCCACCTGGCCGCTCGCGGCGGTCGCGCGCACCGCGGGGCTCGTCCTGGTGCACGCCGCTCCGTGCGCCCGCATCGAGTCGGCCGCGGAGCTCGAAGAGATCGAGCTCGCCCGCGGCGACGGGACCATCGATCCGCGCCTCATCGGCATGCTGTGGACCCGCACGCCCGTGCCGGACCAATTGCGCGGGTTCATGGACGCCCTCGGCCCCGAGCTCACCGTCGCGGTGCACGGACACGACGTCGCGCGCGAAGGCGTGGCGCAGGACGACGAGCACGCGCTCTGCCTGTCGACGAGCTTCGCGTGCTTCGACGGCGACAAGCACTACCTCGAGTGGGATCTCGCGGTGCGCGCCGAGTCCGTCGCGAGCGTGTGCGAGCGCGGGCTCCGACGGCTGTATCCGACGAGCGAACGTGTGCTGTCGTGCGAGCCGCCGCCAGGCTCGAACGACACGGGCTGATCGGGGGCGAGCGAAGGGTCAGCCTATTTCGGACTCACGGACTGACTCGGTAGCCGCGCGTCACGTCAGCGCGCGAGCTCGGCGACCGCGGCGACTCCGCGATCGAGCTCGTCGTCCGAGAGGTACGGCGCTGGGCCGAGGCGCAGCAGCGTGCCGCGCGCATCGGTGAGCACGCCGCGGTCGCGCAATGCGCCGACGAGGTCCCGGGCGCGAGGGTGAGCGAGCGACACGAAGCCGCCGCGCCGCGCATCCTCGTCGCTCGAGACGAGCACGTAGCGTCCCTCGCTCGGCTCCCCGTTCTTGGCGAGCACGCCGTGCGCCATGAGACCGTCGATGATGCGCCGCGTCTGCCGCGTCGAGATCTCGCGTAGCGCCGGCACGGTCAGGCCGAGCGCGTCGAACTGCGCGAGCACCGCGCGCGCTCGATAGAAGCCGCTCGCCTCGAAGGTGGCGCCCGCGAATCGCGCGCCCGCCGCGCCGTAGCCGACTGGCGGCCGCGGCAGCGTGCGCGGCTCGGCCAGCGCCGCGTAGTCCGCGAACCAGCCCGTATAGCGAGGCCGCAGCTCAGAGTCGCGAGGGATCCGCATCCAGCAGATCCCGTTGCCGAAGCCGGCGTACTTGTAGCCGCCGGCGAGCACGAACGCGCTCTCGCCCGCGGGGCCGTACGTGAGCGGCACGACGTTGAAGGCGTGGTAGGCGTCGACGAGCGCGATCGCCGAGGCGTCGCGCGCATGCTCGAGGATGCGCGCGAGCTCGGGTAGCACGAACGAGTCCTCGAAGAATACCGCGCTCAGGGCGACGACGAGCGGGCCCTCGCCGCCGCTCTCCGCGTCGATGGCGCGAATCACGCGCTCGGCGAGGTCCGCGCGCGGCGTGGCCTCGACCCACCGGACCGCGGTGCCGTCCTCGGCGAGGCGGCCGAGCTGCCGGTCGAGCGAGTGAAACTCACCGGTGGTCGTCACGATGCGCGTGCGCCGAAGATCGAGCGCGCTCAGCAGCCGCACGAGCAGCTCGTGGGTGCTCTCGCCGAACGCGATGGCATCGTCGGCCGCAAATCCCATGCGCTGAAGCACGCCGCGGCCGACCTCTTCGACGATCGGAAAGACGGCGCGCTCCCACTTGTCGTCGACGTGCTCTGCGGCGTCGTCGAACACCGCCGCTTGTGCATGCCGCGCGACGTCGGGCCACGCCTGGTGCGAGTGTCCGCTGAGCAGCACGCGCCCGGGTCGGAGAAATGCCGAGTACGCGCGCCGGATCGTCGCGAGGTCAGCGATCATCGACGTCCCTCCGTGGGCGCCCCTGGCTTGGCGCCGCTCGTGTCGTCGGCCTCACCCTCCGGCACGGCGCTCGGAGCCACGCTGGCGCTCGGAGTTGGGCTCGGTACGTCGGCCGCGCTGCCCGCAGCCGGCACCTCGGGTGCACGCGCGTTGATGATCGTGAGTCGCTGGCGCAGCTTCAGCGTCGAGCGCTCGCGCGACTCCCCGGCCTCGTTCGTCGAGCCGGGCGGTCCGTTGGCGAGGATCTGCAGCTCGCTGTCGAGCGACCCCGTGACGCGCACCGGCGCGATCTGACCGCGCGCAAGCTCGAGCCGCAGCGCGCCCGTGGCCGCGCCCGAGAGCACGTCGACCTCGATGGGCTCGGCGAACTTGCCGTCGTCGCCGTGACTGTTGACGGCGCGCTCGCGCACGCTCGCGTCGATGACCACGCGGCTGCCGTCGCTCTCGGTGAGCGTGTAGTCGACGCGCCGCACCATGCTGAACCCGCCCCGATCGAGGCGCCACATCGCGCTCCACGTCGCGCCCTCGCCGAGGCGCACGGTGGGCAGCGGCACGAGGATGTCGTGCATCGTCTCGACGAGGCTCGAGAAGATCTGAAAGGCCTCGGGATCCTTCGCGGGCGAGGGGTGCTTCACGGCGACCCCGCGCGGATCGACGAACCACGGCGCCTCCATCCCGGTCATTCGCGCGAGGATCGGCGCTATTCGCGACGCCGGTTCCTCTTCTTCGGGGACCGCGACGACGGCCGCGAGCTCGGTGAGCTTCACCGTGAAGTCGAGCTCCTCGTCGTTGGGCTCGGAGTTCGCGACGCTCGTGTCGAGGCGCATTCGCAGCCGCGGAACCGGGATCACGGTCGCCGTCGCGTGCGCGCCGCGGACGATGGTCGTGTCCACGTCGAACTCGACGCCGAGCGTGTCCTTCTGACCGACGTCTGGCGCGTAGCGGAGCAGCTCGCGCGGCTCGGCCCCTTCGCTCGTGAGCGCCAGTCGCACTTCGTTCCCGCGCACGAGCGCCTCGGCCTGCTCATCGGTGAGCGCGGCTCGGCTCGAAGGCAAGGCCACGACCGAGTTGAGACGCGGATCGAGATCGGGCGCGCCCTGCGAGGGAGCCGCCGACGGTCCGGAGCGTCCGTTCCCGTGCGGCGAGCAACCCTCGCAGCCTGCGAGCGCTGCGAGAAAAATCGGCAGCAGCGCGGAAAGCAGCGCGGCGCGGTCCCGCGTCGTCCGTAGCCGCTCTCGCCTGCTGCGAGCTGGGCAGACGACCTCTGCCGAGTCCTTCGGGATCACCGCGGAAAAGAGTGGCATGAATCGCGTGTCCGCACGCGCGACGGCGATGCTAGTGCCTCATTTCCTCCGGATCGAGGACCGAAGAGCGCTCCCTGCAATTTCGCGCGGCGCCTCGGAGCTCGCCACGCCCAGGCGCCACGGCTCATTCCGCGCGTCGTCGGCATGCGGTGAGCGGGTGGCACAGCTTGACCCGTTCGTGGTCGCACTCGACACGCCCTGCGCGGGCAAAGCATTGATAATCAACGGTGGCACACCGTATGCTCATGCGAGACGGCATGAACCAGGTGACCAAGCTTGGCTGGATGTGCGCGCTTCTGTCGACCTTCTCGTTTGCCGCCTGCGGCGGAGAACAGGAGGAACTGGAGTCGCTCATCGTCGAGGAAGATCCGGGCTGCGAAATCAACCAGAGCCGCGCCTGCGACGCGTCCGGCAGCGCGGGCACCGCGTGGTGCGTCGAGGAGGAGGAGAATGGCGGCGCGCGCGGGTGGACGGAGTGCGAGGTGAACACGGCCCCCGATCCGTCGAGCTCGAGCACGCCGCTGCTCATCAGCTTCGACGGCGCCGCCGTGGCCTATACGACCTTGCCAGGCGAGTTCGATCTGACGCGCGGCGGGCTCTGCGCCGCGACCGATTGGCCCAGCGCAAGGACTCCCTGGCTCGCGCTCGATCGCGATGGCGACGGCGCGATCACCAGCGGCGCCGAGCTGTTCGGCTCGGCCACGAGCCTCGCGAGCGGAGCGCACGCCGACAACGGCTTTCAGGCGCTCGCAGAGCTCGACAGCGACGGCGACGGGCGAATCACCGCGACGGACGGCGCCTTCGCGAGCCTGCGGCTGTGGGCCGACGCCGACGCCGACCGGCACAGCTCGACCGCCGAGCTCAGAACGCTCACGCAAGCCGGAGTCGCGGCGATCGAGCTCGGTTACCGCGTCGACCGTCGCTGCACCGCGCGCGGCAACTGCGAAGTGGAGCGCGCCGCGGTGGTGCTCGACGCCGGCGCGGCGCATCACCACGCCGAGATCGTCGACGTGCACTTGAAGCACCAATAGGCTGAGCGGATCGAGGGCGGCGCGTCGTCGTGACCCAGCGCGACGCGCGCCCGAACGATTCCGCTTCGTTCGCTTTCCGCGCGATCGCCGCTCGGGCTATCTTCCATCGCGCTCCCCTCGATGGACACGCGCGAACACTTTCTCTCCCGGCTGCTCGAGCTCCCGCGCGTCGACGACCTCGAAGTACGCCGCGGCGTCTTTCGGCAGACGATCGTGTCGCTCGGCAGCGGCGAGAGCACGGGCGCTCCGATGGCGCTCGCTGGGGTCGATCCGCGCGCGCTCGGGCGCAGCATCCAGGTCGTGTGCGCCGACGGGATGCTCGACCGGCTCGATTTCATCGAGCCGCGGACCGCGGCCGTCGCGCTCTACCAGATCGCCGGAGCGCTGCCGCTCGGTGACGAACGGCGGGTCATCGGGCGCCACGTCCTGAACCATCTCTATCAAGGCGACGCCGGGACGTTCGCCGCGCTCGCGTGGTGCATGGCGATGGGCTCGAGTCGCCCGTTGACGAAGGCCGCGGTGCGCGCGCGGGTCGCGCTGTCGATGTCGCTGCACGGCCACGCCGAGGCCGAGATCGATCGCCTCGCCCTCGCCATCGTCTCGCGGCGCGAGCTCGCGCAGAGCTGGATCGTGACCGCGGCCACGGGCTCGCTGCCCGAGCGGCGCATGGCAGCTCAGCTCCTCGAGCGAGCGGCGCGCTGTGCTACGCGACGCGCGATCGCGGGCGATTCGCACCCGCTGCGCGTGTTTCAGGCGATCGCGAGCGCCGCGAGTGGCGACCCCGCGGTGGCGCGCTCCGGGTTCGCCGAAGTCGCCATGGCATGGGACGCGCTGCTCAGCGATCGCGAGACGCTGGTGTGGCGCCACGTCGCCGTCGCCCGCGGCCTCTTGTGCCAGGTGATGCCCGCGTTCGTCGACGAGACGCGGTCGATGCTCACTCCCGAGCAGACGGTGACCGAGTGGCGGCGCGGCGCGACCTCGCTCGTGGCGCGCCTCGCCTCCGACTGCGATCGCGGTCTCGCCGAGGCGATCGCGCTCGTCGACAGCGGGCTGCTCAAGCGCGATCCCGGGATCGCCGTCGCCATGGTCTGGGGCCTGTCCGTGGCCGCAGAGGCGGAGCCCGAGGCCGCGGCCGAGCTGCTCGACGTCCTCGCGAGCGCCGCACCGTTGTCGATCGCCGAGAGCCTCTCCGAGCTGCGGCTCGAGCTCCCCGACTTCGGCGCGCGCGCGCGAGCGTCCTGTGCCGCCGCCCTTCGTTCCAGCATGGCGCGCCCCGAGCTCGACGATGGCCTGAGCGCCCTCGCGCGGCTCGTGCGCGACGAGCTCGACGGTCGCCCCTCGTCGACGCTCGCGGCCCAGGTGAATGCGGCGCTCGCCGCCTTCGGCGAGAAGGGCCCTCGTGCGGCCCATGCCCTCGCGCGGCAAGCCCTCGCGCTCGCCACCGAGCACGTCGTGAGGCTCGAGACCCTCGTCGTCGGGCACGATCAGCGCGCGGCATCGGCCGACGCGCGGCGCGACGCGATGCAGCTGCTCTTCGAGCTCGACCGCGCGATGCTCGAGTCGCCGACGCTCGGCCACCTCCTCGTGCTCGATCGCCCGCCCGGCGCCGACGTTACCGGGATCGGCGCTGTCGACGAGCACGAGACGCGCATCGGCCGCTGGCTGCTCGATCCGCAGCGGCTCGCCGGCACGCCCGAGCAGCTCGCCGCGCAGACCACGCTGCACCAGCGCCAGCTCCGCACGCTCTTGCACGTCATCGACAGCGGCACGACCGATCAGGCGGACGACCAGGCGCGCCGCGGCCACGTGCGCCACCGCTTCACGCTCGCGATCCGCTCATTCGCCGCCTACTTGCGTGGTCGTCCGAGCACGCGGCTCACGCGCGCCATCATCGCGTCGGTCGCGCGCGCCTTCGACGCCCTGGTTCGCGACGGCGCCGCCGAGGTCGTCGACGTGTTCCTGTTCGTCGCGATCACGTTCGTCGACGCGGCGCACATCGCGATCGTCGCCGAGGCGAGCATGCAGCCCGACGTGACGCAGCTGCTCACGGCGTACCTCGAGTTCGTGCGCTTCGAGGCGCCGGGCACTGGCGCCGAGGCGCTGCGCGCACGGGTCGAGGCCTGCAAGCGGTTCCTCGAGCGCTTCCCGAGCCAGACCACGCTGCGCGCCGAGGCCTTTCGGACGACGGCGTGGCGCCTCCTGCGCGCGCTCTCGGCCGTCATCAGCGCCCACGATTTGAAGGCGCTCCTGCCGGCCGCGGCCGACGGCGCCGGCAGCCCCCTCGATGCCATCGACGACAGCATCACCCAGCTCGGAGAGCTCGTCGTCGGCGCGGAGCGTCGCGCCGCCGAGA
>SYFR01000003.1 GCA_005800325.1 Myxococcales bacterium
AAGAGGCCCGCGCCGATCAGCGTCATCGTGAGGTTGTGGGGCGGAGCCTTGCGCGCCGGCCACCCGAGCCGCGGCCCGAGCACCTTCGCGAACACGACCGCGCTCGCGCCGCTCGTGACGTGAACGACCGTGCCGCCCGCGAAATCGAGCGCGCCACGCGACACGAGCCAACCGCCCGGCCCCCAGACCCAGTGCGCGACCGGGCAATAGACGAGGAGCGACCAGAGCAACGTGAACGCGACGTAGGCCGAGAACTTCACGCGCTCGGCGAAGGCGCCGCTGATGAGCGCCGGCGTGATGATCGCGAACATGAGCTGGTAGGCCATGAACGCGAGGTGCGGGATCGTGCCTTTGGCCTCGAGGCCGACGCCACGCAAGAACGCGTGGTCGAGCCCGCCGATGACGCCGCCGTGGGTCGGCGCGAACGCGAGCGAGTAGCCGACGGTCACCCAGGCCAAGGTCACGATGCCGATGGCGAAGAAGCTGTGCATGAACGTCGAGAGGACGTTCTTCGCGCGCACCATCCCGCCGTAGAAGAGCGCGAGCGCCGGGGTCATCAAGAGGACGAGCGCCGTGCACGCCAGCACCCAAGCCGTGTCGCCAGTGTCGATGTTCACCGTGTTCACTCCTGTCGCAGGCCGCCCGCGCGAGATGCGAGCCACATGAAGCCGTGCGAGCCACTAGACGGGTACCGCGCCCGTGTTTCGTGGTTGTTTCGGCGCCGTCTCGACGTGAAGGACCGAGGTGCGGAGTAGCGACTTCGCGGCGCCCGCGTAGCACGCCCGTCTCGCGCATCACGGCCGCGGTAGGTGAGCGCTACGCCCGCGGGACACGACACGGCGAGGGCGAAGGTGTAGAGCGCGACCGTGGACCCGCTCCTCGTTCGGTCTGGCTCGGAGCTCGCCGCGATGATTCGACGCCGCGAGGTGGCTTCGCGCGAGGTCGTCGACGCCCACATTCGGCAGATCGAGGAGGTCAACCCACGCCTCAACGCCGTCGTGTGCACACGCTTCGACGACGCGAGGCGCGAGGCGGACGACGCCGATCGCCGCATCCAGAGCGACGGCGCGAGCGAGCTTCCGCCGTTCTTCGGCGTGCCGTGCACGATCAAGGAGTGCTTCGCGCTCGAGGGCATGCCGCAAACGTCGGGGCTCGTCGCGCGCAAGGGCCAGCTCGCGACCGAGGATGCGATCACGGTCGGGCGGCTGCGCGCCGCGGGCGCGATCCCGCTCGGCGTCACGAACCTCTCCGAGCTGTGCATGTGGATGGAGTCGAACAATCGCGTCTACGGCCGGACGAACAACGCCTACGACCCGGGCCGCACCGCGGGCGGCAGCTCGGGCGGCGAAGGGGCGATCATCGGTTCGGGCGGCGCCCCCTTCGGGCTCGGCTCCGACATCGGCGGCTCCATTCGTATGCCGGCCTTCTTCAACGGCGTCTTCGGGCACAAGCCCTCGGCCGGGCTCGTCGACAACGCCGGCCAATATCCGACGGCCCACGGCGCCGCGAACCGCTTCCTCGTGACGGGACCGCTCGCGCGCAAGGCGGTCGATCTCGCGCCGCTCGTGTCGATCCTCGCGGGCACGAGCGTCGGCGATCCACGCGAGGTCGCGCTCGCGGAGCTCGAGGTGGTGAGCATCGAGAGCGACGGACGCACCCACGTCGACGAGCGGCTCATCGAGGCGCAACGCCGAGCCCTCTCCGCGCTCGAGCGGCGCGGCGCGCGCATCCGCACCGTGCGCGTGCCAAGGCTCGCCCGGGCGCTCGAGATCTGGTCGGCGATGATGGGAGCCGCGGGCGGGCCGACGTTCAGCGAGCTGCTCGGCAACGGCGCGGCGTTCCACGTGGGCCGCGAGCTCGCGCGGTGGGCGACCGGCCGCTCGCCGCACACGCTGCCGGCGCTGTTTCTCGCGCTGGTCGAGCGCGCGCCGAAGCTCCTCGCCGGCGCGAGCAAGGATGCCATCAACGAAGGGCGACTCCTGAAGGAAGAGCTCACCGCGCTCGTAGGGGACCGCGGCATCCTGCTCTATCCGCCGTACGCGACGCTCGCGCCGCGGCACTACGAGCCGCTCGCGTTTCCGATGCGCTGGGTCTACACGGCCGTGTTCAACGTCATGGAGATGCCAGTGACCGAGGTACCGCTCGGGCTCGATGCCTCCGGTCTCCCGCTCGGCGTGCAGATCGCAGCGAGCCACGGCAACGATCGACTCACACTCGCCGCCGCGCTCGCGCTCGAAGAAGAGCTCGGCGGTTGGGTACCTCCGCGCGCCGCGGTCTGAGCGCGCCGCCACGCCCGTGCCCGATCGTGCCCTCGAGGTGGCGCAATTCGCGCCCCTCTGGTAAAGCGCGCCGGATGTGGAACCGAATCGGTCGCGTCGTCGGGCCCGCGCTGATGAC
The DNA here is from genome assembly GCA_005800325.1 of Myxococcales bacterium. Classification (GTDB taxonomy): domain Bacteria; phylum Myxococcota_A; class Polyangia; order Polyangiales; family Polyangiaceae; genus SYFR01. Next base: position 2,398 of record SYFR01000003.1, read on the forward strand.
GGTCGGTGCGCTCGCCGGGCTCGCGTTCGCGTGGACCTCGACGCTCGACTACGCGAGCCACCTCGATCGCCAGGTGCACGATCTCCGCTGCGGCTTCGTGCCCGGCGTGGTCGCGGCACCCGGCGCCGACGAGGGCTGCCGCGCGGCGCTCTACAGCCCCTACGCGGCCTTCATGCGCGACAAGCTCTGGGGCGGGATCCCGATCTCGACCCTGGCGATCGGCGCGTTCTCGTTCCTCGCGGCGTTCGCGCTCCATCAGCTCATCACCGGCCGCAAGGCCTCGCGCCGCTCGGTCTCGTTTCTCGGCGTGGCGTCGGTGACGCCGCTCCTCGTCTCGCTGTTCATGGCGTACCTCGCGGCGACGCGCCTCGGCACCTTCTGCAAGACGTGCCTCGGGATCTACTTCTCGTCCGCGGTGCTCGCGACTGGCGGCATCCTCGCGCTCCTCGCGCTGCCGCGTGAGACGAGCCTCCCGGTGCCCACGGTCCCCGACGGCAGGAGCGCAATGCCGTCGCCCCTGCCCGAGCGCCCCGAGGGCAAGTGGGCATTCGTCGTCCCGTGGCTCATCGCGATGGCGCTCTGCACGACGAGCCCGGCCTTCGCTTACTTGAAGAGCGCGCCGAACCACGACGCGCGCATCGCCGCGTGCGGCACGATCGAGAAGCCCCTGCCCGCGAAGAGCGAGCTCGCGATGAAGATGACCTTCGGGCGCGCAACCGGAGCGACGAAGCGGCTGCCCGTGACGCTGATCGTCGACCCCCTGTGCCCGAGCTGCAAGGCGCTCCACAAGCGCCTCGACGCCGACGGTTTCCTCGAGCAGATGGATATCGGCGTCCTCTTGTTTCCGCTCGACGACGCCTGCAACTGGATGGTCGACAGGCCCGTGCACGCCGGCGCGTGCGACGTCGCCAAGGCCGTCTACTGCGGCCACAAGAAGGGCCAAGGAGCGCAGGTGCTCGAGTTCGCCTACGAGAACCAGGCGGCGCTCACCGCCCTCGCCAAGGGTAAAGAGGGGAAGGATGCCGGCAAGGCCGCGCTCGCGATGCTCGAGAGCAATTTCTCGGGTCTCGGCGCGTGCGTCGCCGACAAGGCCACGGGCAAGGCGCTCGACGCGATGCTGCGCTTCGCGGTCGCCAACGGCCTCCCGGTCTCGACGCCGCAGCTCGTGCTCGGCGACAAGCGCCTCTGCGAAGAGGACACCGACATGGGGCTCATTTACTCGCTCAAGCAGCTCGCGCCCGAGCTCGCGCGGCCGTTGCTGTGAGCCCAAGGAGAGCGCGATGAACCTGGCAGCAATTGGTGTGGGCGCCCTCGTCGGCGCGGGTCTGCTCGGCGGGGCGACGCTGAGCATGCGCCACGAGGTGAAGGCCGCAGCGTCGCGCGTCGACGCGAGCGCGCAAGGGCAGAAGGCCGCCGTCGCGAAGGCCGACGACGCGGAGGTCGGCTACTGCACGGCCGACTTCAAGGCCGTGTTGGCGCGCGTGATCCACGCCTGCGGGCTCTCGGGAGCGGGCGGGGGTCGCGGCTGCCAGCCCGCCGACGTGAAGACGCTCGCGTCGATCGACGACGCGGATTTCAACGCGCTGTTTCAGCCGCTCAAGGAGCGCGCCGCGGTCGTGATGTTCGCCGAGGGGAGCGACCAGCTCGACGACGAGGGCAAGAAGCTGCTCGAAGAGAAGTGGGACGAGCGCAAGGGCGCCCGCTACTTCTTCGTCGTCGCGCGCGCATCGAAGTCGGGCACGGTCGAGCTGAACCGCAAGCTCTCGCACCGCCGCGCGAACTCGGTGCGCTTCCACGTCGCCGACAAGTTCCAGGACCCGGACCTCGACAAACAGGTCGGCCTCCTGTGGCTCGGCAAAGAGTTCGCGCAGCTCGACAAGGAGTTCTGCGCCTGGGACGTGACGCACCCGGAGAAGTGCGACCCCGAGGCGATCAACCGCAGCGCCTTCGTGTCGTGGGTCGACTGCCGCCTATGAGCGGCAGCGCGCGGCACCGCGCGAAGCTCGCGCTCGCGGCCGGACTCCTCGTCTTGCCCGCCTGCGACGAGAGCGGGAGCGGCGAGCCACCGGCCGTGCGCGAGCGCAGCCAGGCAGTCGCGGGCAGCGGCACGGCGACCGGCACGGGGACGGCGCCGCACGCTCCTCACGGGCCAAGCGGAGTGCCTGCGCGTAAGCTCTGCGTGGAGCGCCCGCTCGGCCGTGCACCCGAGGGCCGCATCGAGGTCGCGAGTGCGGTGGGCGCGCCGGCGCTGCCGACGCCGATCGCGTTCGGCGTCGGCAAATGGGTCTGGCTTAACCTCTGGGCTGCGTGGTGCGGGCCCTGCAAGGAAGAGATGCCGCGGCTCCGCGCGTGGCAGCGGGCGCTCGAGCGGCAAGGCGTGCGGCTGACGCTGGCCTTCGTATCCGTCGACGACGACGAGCGCGAGATGCATCGCTTCTTGTCGAGCCAGCCCGAAGGCGGCGTGCGAAGCACCTATTGGCTCCCGGAGGACAAGCGCGAGAAATGGCTCGCTCCGCTCGGCCTCGGCGCGACTCCAAGGCTCCCCGCGCACGCGCTGGTGTCGCCGAAGGGGGAAGTGGCGTGCGTCATCGACGGCGCCCTCGAGGACGCGGACTTCGCGCAATTCAAGGCGCTATTTACGCCGTAGAAGCGCCCTCTGCCGCGACCTCGCCTCGCGCAAGCGTGAAGCCTGACTCGGCCCGATCCCCCCCGCTCAGGCGACGTCCGCGACGCGTGGCGCCTCGGCTCCGCTCGCCGCGGTCGCCGCCTTGTGCGCCGCGATCCCGGCGAGCACGCGCTCCTTGCCGAGCAGCCAGTACGCGAGCGCGGCGAGGCCGAAGCCCACGAACCACGCGTAGTCGTAGACGCTCATCGCGACGTCCGCGAACGCGGCCAACCCCTCGCCCTTGCGAGCTGCGAGTCCGGCGAGGTAGTCCGGACGCCCGCGCACGCCACCCGCGTAGAGGGTGAAGACGAAGCCCGGCACGTTCGGCAACATGCCGAGCAGCGTCGCCACGAGCGCGCTGCGATGGACGCCGCCGTCGTACTCGTAGGCGCCGCCGCGGCGATAGAGATCCTCGACGATGAGCTCCTTCTTCCGCAGGACGAAGTAGTCGACGATCAAGACGCCGCCGATGGGCCCGAGCAGCGCCGAATAGCCGATGAGCCAGATGAAGAGGTAGGTGCCCGCGGCGGCGAGCAGCTTCCACGGCAGGATGAGGACACCGATGACGGCCGTGATGTAGCCGCCCATTTTGTAAGAGATCTTGTCGGGTCGCAGGTTCGCAAAGTCGTTCGCCGGCGAGACGACGTTGGCCGCGATGTTGGTCGACAGCGTCGCGAGCGAGAGCGCGATCATCGCGACGATGGTCGTGACGAGGCCGCCGACCTTCGCCAGCAGCGTGACCGGATCGCTGATGACCTCGCCGAACATGTGCGGCGTCGCTGCCGTCACCGCCACGCCGATGAACGCGAAGAGGGCCATCGTCGGCGGGAGCCCGATCGCCTGTCCGAGGACTTGCTCGCGCTGGTTCTTCGCGAAGCGCGAGAAATCCGGGATGTTGAGCGACAGCGTGGCCCAGAAGCCGACGTTCGCCGTCAGGCTCGGGAAGAACACGCGCCAGAACTCCGCGTTCGTCTTGAAGCGCGAGCCGCCCGACAGAATGGTCCCGAGCGAGCCGACCCGCACGACCGCCCAGATGAGCAGCACGAGCCCCGCGACGATGAGGAACGGCGCCGCGAGCGTCTCCATCCATTTAATCGACTCGGTGCCCTTCCAGATGAAGAAGACGTTCACGAGCCAGAACACGAAGAAGCAGAGGAGCTCGCCGGGCGCGATGCCGAGCGCGAGCCAGAGCTGCCACCCGGCCTCGCCCGCCGCCGCGCTCCCGGCCAGAGGCAGCGAGTCGAACAGCGGCGCGCCGGTTCGCAGCACGTTGCACAGCTCGAACAGCGCCTTGCCGCCGAACCACGTCTGGATCCCGAACCAGCCGCACGCGACGATCGCCCGCAGCACGGCCGCGACGTTGGCGCCGACTACGCCGTAGCTCGCACGCGCGAACACCGGAAACGGGATCCCATACTTGGTGCCGGCGTGCGCGTTCAGCACCATCGGCAAGAGGACGATGGCGTTGGCGAGCGTCACGGTGAGCACGCCCTGCCACCACGCCATGCCCTCTCTCACGAGGTCGGCGGCGAGCTGATACGTCGGAATGCACACGCACATGCCGACCCACAGGGCCGCGATGTGCCACATGCCCCAGGTGCGCGCGTCGGCCGGAACCGGCGCGAGGTCTTCGTTATGGAGCCGAGCGTCTCGCGATTCAGCCACAGCCGATCGGTACTCCGCTAGCGCCGGCGCTGTCATGAAAATTCGCTCGAGCTGCGACCCGCGCGGTTGGGCTAACGCGGTTGGGCTAACACGGTTGGGCTAACACGGTTGGGCTAACACGGTTGGGCTAACACGGTTGGGCTAGCCAGCGAGCCGCGCTTCCGCGACACTCGCGGCTACGCATGGTCTCGAGGCTCTTGCACGGTCACGCCCGGTTCCTCGTGGATCACGACCACGCCACGGGCGAGCTCCTGCGCAAGCTCGTCAGCCTCGAGCAGAACCCGGACGCGGTGTTCGTCGGCTGCTCGGACTCGCGCGTCGTCCCGGAGGTCCTGACCTCGAGCGCGCCAGGGCGGATCTTCGTCGTACGCAACGTGGCCAACGTCGTGCCCTCGTTTCAGGGCAAGGACTCGAGCGTCGGGGCCGCCCTCGAGTACGCGATCGGCGTCCTCAAGGTCCCGCACCTCGTCGTCTGCGGCCACTACGGCTGCGGC
>SYFR01000235.1 GCA_005800325.1 Myxococcales bacterium
CGTTCATCAATCAGGACGACGTCTTTCGCCTGCTCGAGGGCCTGATGTTTCGCCTGTTCGCCGAGACGGGCGTCGCCGACTTGCCGGCGCTCTATCCGAGCGGCCGCTTTCCGCAGATGTCCTTCGAAGAGTCGATGCGCCGCTTCGGCAACGACAAGCCCGACCTGCGCTTCGGCCTCGATCTGGTGGAGCTCACCGAGCTCGCGATCGAGCACGACGGCGGCGGGCTGCCGATGGTTCAAGAGATCGTCGCGCGGTTCAAGAGCGGCGAGTACCGGCGCGACGTTCCCAATGAAATCGTGAAGGCCTTCGTGATCCCGGCGGCGGCCGGGTTTTCGCGGCCGCAGCTCGAGGCCTTCGAGAAGAGCCTGCGCGAGATCAAGGGGTGCAAGGGCCTCGCGCGCGCCAAGGTCGCCGCCGATGGCAGCTGGACCCAGTCGCCGCTCAGCAAGAACGTCACCGACGCGTTTCGATTGGCCATCAACGCGGCGTGCGGCGCTGGTGAGAACGACGTCATCTGCTTTCAGTTCGGCGATCCCGATGTCGTCAATGCGGCGCTCGCGCGACTGCGCCTCGACGTCGCCAAGAAGATGGGCCTCATTCCCGAGAGCGGCCACGGCGGACGATGGCAGTTCTTGTGGGTCGTGAATCCGCCCATGTTCGAGCGCGGCACCGACGGGGGCTGGGTCGCGGCGCACCACGCCTTCACGCGCCCGGTCGACGAGTGCGTCGCGCTGCTCGAGAGCGATCCGGCCAAGGTGCTCTGCTACCGCTACGCCCTCGTGCTCACTGGCTTCGAGATCGGCGGCGGCTCGATTCGCCTGCACGATCCCGAGGTCCAAGAGCGCGTGTTCAACGTGCTCGGCATTCGGCACGAGGAGGCGCGGGAGAAGTTCGGGTTCTTGCTCGATGCCTTGCGCTCGGGCGCGCCGCCGCACGGCGGGATCGCGATTGGCATGGACCGGCTCGCGATGCTGTTGAGTGGAGCAGCGACGCTGCGCGACGTCATCCCATTCCCGAAGACGAACCAGGGCGTCGATCTCATGAGCAATGCGCCGGTCGTCGTCGATCGCGCGCAGCTCGACGAGCTCCACGTCGCGAGCCTCCCGCCGGAGGGGTGAGCGCGGCTCGTCGGGTTGCGGGGGCTACGGCCGGCCTTGCCCTTCTCGAAGCCGGATGTCATCGCGTAGCGCGAGCGACATCCTCTTGGGGTGAGCGCGTCGTCTTGGGTCGCGGCGCCTTCGCTTCGTGGGCGCGCCACCTCGGGTCGCAAGTGACTACGGCGTCGGGCTGACGAGCCCCGGGTAGATCGCCGCGCGGATTTTCACCGGATCGCCCGCGAGCTGCGAGCCCCACACGACCATGACGTCGCCCGCCTGGTTGGCCACGGCGCGCGTGCCGAGGGCGCACGCCCCGCTTGCGCCGCCCACGGAGAAACTCGGCCCCTGCTTTTGCAAGCTGCCATCCGCCTTGTACCGTTGCGCCCGCAGCTCACACGGCGGGCCACCGCCACTCTTCACAGTGACGAACAGCACGTAGTCGCTGCCGCCGGCGCTGGCGAACGCCGGAAACTCGGTCTCATCCACCGCCTCGATGGCGGGCTCGATCTTCTTGGCAACGTCCGTCGCGGTGACGCTGGTGAGCCCGACGCGCGCCTGCCCCGAAGGAAATCCGAACTGCACCTTGAACGTGTTGGCGGCGACGTACGAGCCGTCGGCCAGCGCGACGCCATCGCCGAGATCTAGCGGCGTATCACCGGGGCCGGTCGTTGGGAACGAGTAGGCAGGTCCGAACTTCTTCCCGGATTCCGTCATGCGTTGCGCGTGGATCTCGCCGCCCGGATCCCGCCACCACGCGACCAAGCCAGCGTTCACCGGCAACAGCACGACGGGTTGATAGTCCGTCGCGTACGCGGGGCCGAATACGAGCGCCGACGTTCCGATCGGAGCCGACGTCGCCGCGTCGAGGCAGCGCATCCGCGCGTCCAACGTCGAGAGTTCGAGCCAGGCGATGCAGTGGTTGCCGTTGCCAACGACGGCGATCGCCGGCCCGCCCGACGGGCTGGCCCCCGGGAGAGCGAAACCTTCGTCGCCCAGCACTTGATAGCGAAGCAATGCGTCTTCGCCCTGCCACGTCGTCACCGTGCGGCCGAGCGCGTTTTCCGCGTGACGAACGTAGCTCGCGGCGGCGAGCTTCGAGACGCTCTTCTGCACAGTGACCGGAGCGCCGGTCGGCTCGTAGACCGAGCGGAGCGGCAGCGCCAAGCCCGGCCGCACCCAGGCGACGGAGAAGGCTTCCTTCCCGCCGCTGACCGTGACCGCGACGTCGGGCGCCACGAGCGGGCTCAGGGCGGTGCCGCCGTTGGCGTCCACGTCGAAGGCGGTCGCGAAGCAATTGCTGCACGCGTCGCCGTCGAGCATGTTGCCGTCGTCGCACTCTTCGGTGCCCTCGGTGACCCCGTTGCCGCAGATCCCGGCGCCGCCGTTGCCTCCCGCGCCGCCGTTGCCTCCCGCGCCGCCGTTGCCCCCCGCGCTGGTCGAGCCGCCGTTGCCGCCCGCGCCGCCGTTGCCTCCCGCGCCGCCGTTGCCTCCCGCGCCGCCGTTGCCTCCCGAGGCGGCCGAGCTCGTCGCGGCGCCGCTGCCCGTCACCCCGCTCGGCTCGACGCTCGGCACGGGGTCATTGACGAGCGAGCAGCCAGCGACGACGACCCCGGCGCAGACAGACCATGACGAGAAGCGCTTCATTGGCCGCGAGCGTAGCGCAGCCGGGGAGGGCGGTTCCACCATGCAATCGCAGCGGCGCGCCTTCGCCGCTCCGCGCTCGCGACACCTCGTGCGACGGACAGCGTCGTGCGCCAGGCACGTCATGCGACGGGCATGGACATGGCGCGGACATGTTGCGACCATGCCCGACCGGAGGATTACTTGCATGGGACGAGGGACGACGAGCTTGGCGCTGCTGCTGTGCGCGGCGTGCGGCAGCGACGTGTTGACCAACGAGCCGGGCGCGACCGCGGGCGCGGGAGGCGGGGCGACCTCGGCTGCCAGCGGCACGACCAGCGGCACGCCTCCGCGCCCTCGAACGCCTCGACCGGCAGCGGGATCCCGACCGGCCTCTCGTGCCACGACGAGGCGCCGCCGGGTGCGCCCGAGCCGCCGCCGCTCGTCTCCGCCGCCGGTTGCCCGATGCTCGTTCCGGGCGAGAACACCATCGACGGCCGCAAGCTCCTCGTCGTCACGCCGAGCGACCTGAAGCCCGACGAGCGGCTGCCGGTGGCGGTCTTGTGGCACTGGCTCGGCGGCTCGGCGCAGAGCTTCTTCGACAAGGCAGAGGTGCAGTCGGCGGCCGACCACTACCGGTTCGTGGCGGCCATTCCGGAGTCCAAGGGAGATCTCCAATTCAAGTGGCCAATCGAGAGCGTTCAGTCGCAAAAGCGCATCGACGAAGAATATGAGTTCTTCGATCGCATCCTTGCCTGTCTCGACGCCAGCCTGACCATCCAAAGGCACTGCGTGGGCAGCGTCGGCGTGAGCGCCGGGGCGATCTGGACTCAGGTGCTCGCGAGCGGCCGCGGCGCGCACTTGTCGTCGATCTTGTCCTTGTCCGGCGGCGAGGGCGGCCTCGTGCAGGGCTTCAAGGGAACCGACAAGAAGATGCCGACCATGGTGCTCTGGGGCGGCTCGATGGATAACTGCTTTGGATTGATGAACTTCGAGACGCTGTCGAAGAACCTGGAAAAGAAGCTCGTCGATGATGGGCACTTCGTGCTCGAGTGCGTTCACAATTGCGGCCATTCCCCGCCCCCGTTCGCGCTGCCGGGCGCGCCGACGCCCTTCTCGCCGATGTGGGAGTTCATCCTCGATCACCCGGCGTGGCTCCCGGCCGGAGCGTCGCCGTACGTCGACGGCGGCGTCCCCGACACCTTCCCATCGTGGTGCGAAGTCGGCGCCGGCAACGCCACCCCGCGAACAGGGGAGTGCCTGGAGAAGTCCGGCTGCTGACAGCAGCGCTGCCGACTCGGCGCGCGGCTACCAGCGCGCGAAGTGCTGCTCCACGACGCCGTACACGTTGTCGAGCACGTGGAGCGTGCCATTGGCGTCTTCGAGCGTGCCCTCGAAGCGGCCGTACGGCTGGTGAAAGCGGCTGACGACGACCGCGAGGTTCACGTCCTCGGCGCGCTCGCCCGCGGGGTGGAACCTGAGCTCCACTTTGCCGTCCTCGTCGTAGATGCGCCAGGGCTCGAGCAGCCGCGCCCGGTCGTACTCGAACTGCACGCGCTCGAGCTTGCGCACGCGCCCGTCGACCCAGAGCGCGCAGTCGGTGGCGTCGTCGCCGGCGTGGTTCACGCGCTCGCCCGGCTTGCGGTGCGCCGTGAGGTTGAAGCCGACGACGGCGCCGGTGCGTGAGCGGCCGCTCGCTGCGGCCCAGTTCCAGTGCGTCTCGCGGGGCCGAAATCCTTTGTTCCAGTCGAGGCCCGCGAGGCCCGAGCCCGACGAGCCGTCATCGACGATGTCGCCGGCCCGCACCGCGCCCTTCGCCTCGAGGCCGTAGCACTTGTGGGTGTAGAGCCAGCGGCCCGGCTCGGTCTCTTCGACGACGACGATGGGCGCGGGGAGCGTGCCCGCGTCGCGGATGCGATAGCTCGCCGACAACGAGGGGCGCGCGAAGGGGCCGCGTGTTCCGTCGAGCGCGACCTCGATGGTGCGCTCCTTGTCGCGGGCGTCGTAGCCGAGCTCGATGCGCCCGAAGCCCGGCCAGCGAATGCGCGACGCGCCGTCGATGGAGCTCTTTGCGATGGTGACGCCGGCCGCGGTCGGCGTGAGCGTCGAGTACTCGTGCTTCTTGCCGGTCTTGCGGTCGACCACGTACGCGAAGGCGTTGCCGAGGTAGCCGACGTCGACGACCGCGCAGGCGAAGAGGACGTTGTCGGTGACGACGCTCGTGTAATGCCAGCGCTTCATGCGCCACGCGCGCGCGCCGCGTTCGAGCCAGGCGAGCGGCGTGTCGCGCAGCCCCGAGAGTGCGTGCGCGGCCGGCGCTTGCTCGAGGTTCGGATCGAGCACGGGCGCGTCGAACCATCCGGTGTGGACGAGGCCCGAGGGCTCGACGAGCCGCGGAGGCGCCGGGGCGCGCGTCGAACCCGCGTGGGCAGCACCCGCGTGGGCAGCACCCGCGTGGCCAGCACCCGCGTGGGCAGCACCCGCGTGGCCAGCACCAGCGGCAGCTCTAGCGGCAGCTTCAGCGTGACCCGACTCAAGCGGAGCGACCTCGGGCGGCGCGGCCTCGTCTCTCGCGGTGCTCATCCTCCCGATATATCCGCCCTGCCGCGAGCGTCCAGCGTTCTCGCGCCGGGTCGCGTCCGCTATCGTGTCCCGCGTGACGAGGCATCGGCTCGCGGTCCTCGGCGCCGCGGTCTTGTTCTCGACCGGCGGGGCGGCGATCAAGGGCAGCGCGCTCTCGGGATGGCAGGTCGCCGGGCTTCGCTCGCTCGTCGCCGCCGTGGCGCTGGCCGTGCTCGTCCCGGCCGCGCGGCGCGGCCCAGAAGAAGGAAGAGCGGCTCGGCGCACGGCGGCGGTCGCGCTCGCCTATGCGGGCACGGTCGTCCTCTTCGCGCTCGCCAACAAGCTGACGACCGCGGCCAACGCGATCTTTCTCCAGTCGACGGCGCCGATCTACCTGCTGGTGCTCGCGCCGCGCTGGCTCGGTGAGCGGATCACGCGGCGCGACGCGTACGTGATGGCGGCCATCGCGCTCGGCATGTGCCTCTTCTTTCTCGAGCGCGGGGCACCGACCCGGACCGCGCCTTCGCCGTGGCTCGGCAATCTGCTCGCTGCCGCATCCGGCCTCGCGTGGGCGCTCACCCTCCTCGGCCTGCGCTGGCTCGCCGACGCGCCGAACGCCGACGGCCGCGGGCCGATGCGTGCGGTGCTGCTCGGCAACGTCGCGGCGGTCGTGCTGTCGCTGTCGTGGATGTTTCCGCTCGAGGCGGGCGCGCGCGACGTCGCGTTGCTTCTCTACCTTGGGATCTTTCAGATCGGCGTCGCCTATCGGCTGCTCAGCTTCGGGCTGCGGCGCGTGGGCGCGTTCGAGACCTCGCTGCTCGTGCTCGTCGAGCCGGCGCTCAACCCGACCTGGGCGTGGCTGGTGCACGATGAGCGACCCGGCGCGCTCGCGCTCGTCGGCGGCGTCACGATCCTCGCGGCAGCGACCGTGAAGAGCTGGCTCGATCAGCGCCGGCCGCTGGTCCGTGCGACCTGATTCGCAGCGCGCGCGGGCGAGCCCTCGCCGTGCGCGCAGGCCTCGCACTCGGGCGTGCGCCAGTCGGCGGGCAGCCCATCGGCGCGAGGGCGATAACGGCACGAGGCACCGTGCGGGCACTCGTGTGCCGCGACGCTCGGCGCGATCGACGCTCGGCACATGCGACAAGTGCGCTGTCTCTCCATGCGGGCTCCCCGTGCGGGTCGCTAATTTGCCACTCTGCCCGAAGCTCTGTCACCTTTCACCGATGGCACACCTCGACGACGGCGGTTTCGTGTGGATGGGGACCGAGCCGCCGAGGGCGCCGGCGGGAGCGGACCTGCGAGGCTCGGGCGCGGCCGCGTCGGCCCCTGAGCCCGCCCACGGCTCGGCGTCCGCCCGCGGATCGGAGCCGGAGGGCGTTGCTCATTCCGCTCCTACCGTGGGCACGGCGCAGTCGCACCCGTCGGCGTCGCGCCCGCCGCGCCCTTCCCAGGGCATGCTGCGTCGTATCGCCCGCGAGCCCGTTGGCCCCATCGCCGTGCGCGTGACCAAGCGCCTCGTGACCGTCGCGCTCGCCGCTCGTCGCGGCAAGCGAGCGCTCCTCGTTGCGTGTCTCGCGATCGCCGAGGACGTGACCCACGAGCTGCGGCGCGCGGCACGGGCGGCCTGACTCGTGCACCGCGTGATCCTCACCGCGGCGGATCGCTGACTCCGCGCACCCGCGTCACGCGCTCAGAACTCCCGGGAGTTTCGGGAGATTCGGTGGCCACGCGCTACTGGATCTTCGTCTCGCAGCCGAACTTCACGCTGACCTTGCCGCCCATCGCGCCTCCTTGCACGAGGCTGCACGTCGCGTCGCAGAGCAAGAGCTTCGTCGGCATCTCGGGGTTGTCGTAGTACCAGCCGCCGCTCGCGCCGCACGCTGCCTTGCCGCCGGGCACGTAGAAGATGACTTGCTCGGGCTCGTTGGGCGCCGGCACGTAGCCGACGTTGACCTTGCCGTAGTCGATGGTCTGGCCGCCGGGCGCCGGCGGAATGTCGTAGAGGCACGGGATCTTCGAGCCGGCGACGACGCCCTTCGCCATGTCCTCGAACACCGGCAAGAACTCCTCGGCGCAGAGGCTGCCGCTGACGCCCCCGGTCTTGCTCACGAGCTCTTTGTAGACCTTGCCCTCGGCGGCGGGCAGCGGAAGGCAGACGAGGCTGACGGCCGTGTCCTTGCCGCAGCACACGTCGCAGGCCTTGCAGTTGGCCACGTTGCAGAGGGCGCACGTGAAGGGGTTGACCTCCTTCGGCGCGAAGATCCCGTCGAACGTGAAGCCGACGAAGCTCGCGTCGAGCGCCGTCAGCTGATCGATGAACGCTTGGGCCCCGAGATCCGAGTCGTCGTCGGTGATGATCGCCACGAGCTTGGTGGCGTTCGCGCGCAGCGAGTCCTTCCACTGGGGGTAGGTCGAGAGCACGAGCTCGAGGCCGTTGGTGCTGCCGACCTCGAGCAGGAGGTGCCGGAAATTCGGGAGCTTCTCGTCGTTGGGACAGCTGCCGCTGCCGAGCGGCGCGGGCACGCACACGCCCTGCTGGTCGCCGCTGCCCGACGAGATCAGGATCACGTGGGCGTCGATGCCGCTCGCGGCGATCGTGGTCGCGAACGCGTTCATGCTGTTCTGAACCTGCTTCGCCTCTTCGGTCATGCTGCCGGAGTTGTCGATGACGAACACGATGTCCGCCGGCAAGAGGCCCTCGACCGCTTCGGCCGCAGCCTCGGCGCACCCGCCGCCGGCGCCGCTCGGATCGACGCCGCCACCCGCGAGCATCACGCCGCCCGAGCCGCTCTGCGCGCCGGGGCCGCTCGGGCTGCCGGCTCCGCTGCCGGCCGATGAGCGCGAGCTGCCGGCGGTGCATGCCTGCCCGAGCCCGAGCCCCAAGGTCGCCGCCGTCGCCAAGCCAAGAAGCCAATTTCGATGTGCCATCGCCGCCTCGCCTCGATCGCTGCGCCTCGCGGCGCCCCGCTCGCGAGCCGCACGCAACGCAAGCGGCGCGGTCCGCGATGACGAAAGTCTCACGGATCGGCCACGAACGCGAGGCCCTGCGACGCGAGGCCAGGCTCGATCCAGCGAGGCTCGGGGCTCAGCAGCGAGCAGCGCGCGGCTCAGCAGCGCGCGGCTCCATCGCGTACTTCGGTGTAGGCTCACGGCGCGCGTGCGCGAGGCTCGCGCCCCGCTCGTATGAACGATCTGCCGAGCACCGAGGTCTTGACCTCGACCCATCGACTTCGCGTCCGCTTCTGCGAGACGGACATGATGGGGATCGTGCACCACGCGAACTATCTCGTGTATTGCGAGGCGGCGCGCGTCGAGTGGCTTTTGCGCCGCGGGGTCTCGTACGACGCCTTCACGAAGATGGGGATCCACCTGCCGGTCGTCGACGTGCGTTTGCGCTACCGGCTGCCGGCGCGCTTCGAGGACGACCTCCGCGTCGTCACGACGGTGACCGAGCTGACGCGGGTCTCGGTGCGCTTCCGCTACCTCGTGACCCGGGGCGAGGCGCTCCTCTGCGAGGCCGAGACGTTGCTCGCATGCGTGGGCGACGACCTGCGCCCGAAGCGCATGCCGCCGGAGATCACGCGCGTGTTTCGCAGCGCCGAGGTCGCGGCCGCGCCGGCACGCACGGAGTGAGCCATGAGCGAGAGGCTCGAGCGCTGGCTCATTTCCCTCGGGGCGCTCGGCGAGCACGAGCTGCGCGTCGCGACCGCGCGGCGCCAGCTGTACGAGGGCGCGGCCTTCGACACGGCCGAGGCGCTGCACGAGCTGTGCGTCCGCGCGGAGTCGGAGCGCGCCGTCGCGCGTGAGGCGCTGTTCGCGATCGTTCCCGTCGTCGCCGATCCGGCGCACGTCGAGCGCATGAGCCTCGTGCGCGAAGCGAGCAAGCGCCACCACCTGCACTCGGCCTGCCGCATGCTGCGCTGCACGACCAAGAAGGGGCATCGCCTCGAGCGCGGCGAGGGCGACGAGCCGCTGCGCACCCCGGTGATGAGCGCCGATCCGTCGCTGTCGCTCGGCGAACGGCGGGCCCTCGCGCGGCGACCCACGCGGCAGCTCTTGCAGAAGGTGCTCGCCGATCCGCACCCGATGGTCGCGAGCATCCTGCTCGGCAACCCGCGCGTGACCGAGGACGACGTCGTCACGATGGCCGCATCGCGGCGCGCCGAGCGTGAGGTCCTGAGCATGATCGCGATGCGTCAGGTTCGCTCTGCGCGCGTGCGCATCGCGGTCGTGTCGAACCCCAACACGCCCCCGGCCGTGTCGGTGCCGCTGCTCGACCTGCTGTTGCGGCCCGAGCTCGCCGACGTGGCGCACGCGCCAAGCTTGCCGGCGGTCGTGCGCACTACGGCCCATGAGCTCTGGGAGCTGCGGCCGCCGATGCCGCCGGGCGAGGCACCGGAGCTCGTCCACTGAGCTTCGGTGCCGCCCGTCAACGCGCGGCTCGTGGCGAGCGATCTAGACCCGCTCGACGATGGTCGCGATCCCC
>SYFR01000236.1 GCA_005800325.1 Myxococcales bacterium
AGGAGTACCGGGAGTTCATGCAGTCTTGTCCCGTGTTCGAGCGGATGCTCGTGCGCTCGGGGAGCGTGCTCGTGAAGTACTGGTTCAGCGTCAGCGACGAGATGCAGGAGAAGCGATTTCGCGATCGCGCAGAGAACCCGGCCAAGCGCTGGAAGCTCAGCCCGATGGATCTCGAGGCGCGCGCTCGCTGGGTCGAGTACTCCAAGGCCAAGGACGCCATGTTCGACCGCACCGACAACAGCGAGGCCACCTGGTGGGTGGTCCACGCCGACGACAAGAAGCGCGCGCGCCTCAACTGCATCTCGCACCTGCTGAGCCAGGTGAAATTCAAGGACGTGCTGCCGACCGATACGCTCAAGTTTCCGCCGCGCCAGGACGACAAGCACTACCAACGCCCGCCGAAGGAAAAACAGCGATTCGTGCCCGAGCGTTATTAGGCAACAGCGAGGCCGCGCGCCGACCGATTAGGCAAGAGCGAGGCCGCGCGCCGGCCGATTAGGCAACAGCGAGGCCGCGCGCCGGCCGATTAGGCAACGGCGAGGCCGCGCGCCGGCCGATTAGGCAACGGCGAGGCCGCGCGCCGACCGATTAGGCAACAGCGAGGCCGCGCGCGAGGTCAGCATCCGCGCATGTCGCGAAAGATGGGGCCGAGCTCGGGCTTGGCGCGCAGCGGGGCAGCGAGCCGCGCGGCAAGCTCGCCCATCTCCATCTCGAGCCGCTCCGTGTCCTCGCCGAGCTGGACCACGTCGGACTCGGCGGCGGCGAACTCTTCGGCGATGTTCGCCTCGCGCACGCGCAGCGACGGCCCGAACGCCTCGAGCTTCTTCAGGTGGCTCCCGACGCCGGCCTGCGCCTCTTTGAGGTCCCGCTCCGCGGCGTACGAAGCCTGGCGGGCGACCTCCCAGGCCTCGAGGTGCTCTGCGAGCCTGCGGTGGATCGCAGCCAGCTCGAGGTCGGGCGTGACGAGCGCGCTGCGCGCTTCGAGGCGCGCGAGCTCCCGCCGCATCGCGAGCGCGACGACCGCGAATCGCTGCGTGTTGCCGGACTCGACGGCCGCCGCCGCGCGTCGCGTGGACTCGAGGTCGACTGCGGCCTGCGCCTCTTCGTGGACGGTCGCGATTTGCCCCGCGAGGCGGTCGCGGCTCTCGCGCGCCCGACCGGAGATCGCGTCGAGCGCGGCGTAGTTTTCGCGCACCGTGCGCGAGAGCTCGAGGAATCGTGGGCCCCGCACGCGCAGGCCATTGAGGGCGCTCTGCGCCTGCGCCGGGATGGCGCCGACGAAGCCGCGCTCGGCGAGCGTCTCGAGCAAGGGGAGGTGCCTCGACCACTGCGCGAAGCTCCCGTCGAGCTCGTAGGCCTGCGGCGCCGCGCGACCCGCGTCGAGCATCGGGAGGATCCCGCCCTCGCTGCACGCCTTCTGCAACGACGTGCGCGCCTCGAACGCGCTCGCGGGCCGCTCGGCGGGGTTCGGTGCGAGCATGCGCGCGAGCCACGCGGCGAAGGACGCCGGGACGGAGCTCGCCATCGCGACTTCGCGCACGCGCACGCCGGTCGCGGCGGCGGCCCGCAGTGTCGCGGCGTCGGGCACGTCGTAGAGACGCCTCCCGAGGAGCATCTCGAAGGCGACGACGCCGGCGGCGTAGAGGTCGGCGGAGCTCGTCGCGCGCGCCTCGACGCCGAGCTCCGGCGCCAGGTAGTGCTGCGCCGCTAGCGCCTCGGGCGCGTCCTCCCATGGGTCGCGAGAGAGCGTGCGGCCGAGCCCGACGTCGACGACGTCGAGGTGTCCGCTCGCGTGATAGAGGAGGTTCGGCGGGCGCAGGTCGCCGTGGACGGCGCCGAACGCGTGAGCGCGCTCGAGCGCGGCCAAGACCTGCAGGACGAGGCCCGCGCATTGCGACGCGTCGAGGCGCGCGTGCGCCAGGAGCTCCGCGAGGGACTGCGCTTCGGTACACGGTCGCGCCACGAAGCCGCGCGACGCTTCGCTGCCTTCGCCGAGGATGAGCCCGCCGCCGAGGATCGGCGCGATGTTGTCGTGCGAGAGCCTCCGCGCGACGGCCAGCGACTGCACGAAGGCGTCGCGGACGGCCCCGGTCTCGAGCCGATAGAGTTTCACCCAGACGGGCCGCACGAGCAGGCGCTCGCGCCCGCGAAAGAGCTGCGCCCACCGGCTCTCCGACGCGAGCGACTCGAGCCTGAAGCGACCCCCGACGCACGTGCCGCCGTCGGGGCCCGGGGGCGGAGCGAGCGCCTCTGCATCGACGAAGCAGAAGGCGCTCTCGTCCGAATACCGCAGTCCACAGGAGGGGCAGCTCTTCATCGCGCCAGGATGATAGGCGAGACGCGGCGCCCAACCCAGTCGATGGCGCGACTCGGCGTCGCGGCACGCGGGAACCGCGGGGCCCCGCCGAAACCTGACGTCTCGAGCCGTCGTGTGACACGCGCCGGGGACGCCGGCACAGTATGCTTCAGCGGTGGCACGAGCGGGTCCCGAGGAACGTCGCCCCGTGCGGCGTATCCTCGCAGCTGCGGCTGCGAGCGCGCTCTTCGCCGCGCTCCTCGTCGTGGGGCTCGTCCTGCACGTCGACTTGCCCGTGTCCCGCCGCGTGGCCGCGCGCATCGTCAACGACGTGCTGGCCTCGGAGCTCGCCGGCTCGGTGCGAATCGAGCGCATCGACCGCCTCTCGCCGACGCGCCTCGAGCTCGGCCGCGTCATCGTGGACGGACCTCGCGGCGAGCGCGTCCTCGACGCCCCGCACGTCACGGTCGCGGGTCCCGGATGGCTCGGGCTCCTCGCGCTCGCCGCGGACGACCCGTCGCTCGTCCTCGCCGAAGTGAAGCTCGCCGCGCCCGAGGTCGCGCTCACCCTCGACGAGCGAGGCCGCCTCGCGATCGCTGAGGCGTTCCAGCCGCGCCCGAGCGGCAAGCCACCCACGGGGAAGCCCCCGAAGCCGAGGCGATTTCAGCTCTGGATCCGTAGGCTCGCGCTCACGGGGGTGCGCGTGCGCGGGGAGCTCCCGCTCGCGACCCCGCGCACTCTCGACGGCGCGGTCGAGGAGCTCGCGGCCGAGCTTCGCGTCGAGCCGCTCAGCGTACGCCTCGAGGTCGAGCGGGCGCGGGTGCGCGAGGTAGGCATCCTCGGCGCGCCGCTCGCTGCGACCGTGAGCTATTCGCTGCGCGTGACGGCGAAAGACGACCGCGGTCCGCTCGACGTCGTGCACATGCGCGGCGAGATCGACGGAACGCTCGGCCGTCTCGCGCTCGCTGCTCGCGCCAGCCAAGACGGCGACCGGCTCGACATCGACGTCACGGCACCCAGGGTCGGCCGCACCGAGCTCGCGCCATGGGTCGCGCTCCCCGTCGCCTCGCCGGTGCTCGCCTCGCCGGTCGCGGCGGAGCTGCACGCGCGGCTGACCGAACGCGCGGGCGTGTCGTTTCCGACGCTCGGATTCTCG
>SYFR01000237.1 GCA_005800325.1 Myxococcales bacterium
CGTACCCGCGCAGCTCGGCGGCGCGGCCAGCGCGGCGGCCGCACCGATGCCGCTCGCGGGGGCGCTCGGCGCGGCGCTCTTTGCGGCGCTATTTCCATGTCAGGGCTTCGAGGTCGCGCCCGTCCCCGCCGGCGAGACGAAGGAGCCGACGCGCAACGTGCCCATCGCGGTCATCGGCGCGTTGCTCGCCTCGGTCGCGTTCTATGTGCTCATTCAGATCGTGGCGTACGGAACGGCGCCGTCCATCGCGACGAGCGGCGCGACACCGGACAAGCCATGGTCGACGCGGCCCATCGTCGAGGCGGCCGCCACCTTCATGGGCACGGGCGGCGCGCGCTTCATGGCCGCGGGCGCGTGCGTGTCGATGGTCGGTTTCTGCGCGGGCTCGGCGCTCGTGACCCCGCGGTTCTTGGTCGCGCTCGGACAAGACGGCCTCTTGCCGCGCGCGCTCGCTCACCATGGCCGCCGCTTCGAGTCGCCTCACGTCGCCATCGTCACTACCAGCGTGGCGGTGCTCGTCGCCGCGCTCGCGCTCGATTTCGACGCGCTCGTCGACTTGAGCAACGTCGCCGTCATCGCGCAGTACGCGCTCACCTGCGCCGCGATCACCTGGCTGCGCCGCACGCGCCCGGAGCTGCCGCGTCGCTACCGCGTGCCGGGCGGACGCTGGCTCGTGCCGCTCGTCGGCGTCGGCGTGTGCGCGCTGCTCGCGTCGCAGGCGAAAGTGTCCGAGCTCGCCATGAGCCTCGTCATGATGGCGGCGGGCGGCGTGTTCGCGCTGGCCTATCGTGCGTTCAGACCACGCGCGACGCCGGTTCGAACCGACCTCCCGTCGTGAAGCGACTGCCCAAGCGGCGTTGCCCGACGACGGCGATCGCGCGGGCGAGCGCGAACCCAGCCTGCTAGAAGCGCCCGGCCGCGATCGGCACGTAGACGAGCGTCGCCTGCCGCGCGCCGTACATGCCGACCTCTTCGTCGCTGTAGAGGTTCGCGACTGCCACCGTTGGCACGCCCGCGCGCACCTCGGCGCCGCGACGCGCGAGCTCGAAGCTCACGAACGACATCGGAAGCGCGGGGCGCCCTGCGAGATCGCGGCGATGGGGAGCGTGCACAGCGAGCGGCCCCTCGGGCACCTCCGCCGCCGTGGCCGGACCCGCGGCTCCTGGACCCGCTGCCGCTGGTACGCCGGGCGCTGCGAGACCTCCGGGGGCGGCTGCACCCGGCACACCCTCGGGGGCCGCTGCGCCGCCCGGCGCCGCCTCGCCCTCGACCGTGACGTCCGTCTCCCCCTCTTCGGTCTCGGGCTGGTACGCGGTCGCGTTCAACGTGAGCACCACGGTCGGGATGATGAGCGCGAGACCGCCCGCGAGCATGTAGAGCGACGGCTCGGCCGAGCCCGTCTGCTCGACGAAGTAGCCACCCACGGCGCCGCCTGCCGCACCGAGCCCGCCGCCGAGCGCATACGCCCACCACGGCTCGACGCCAGCGATCGCGAGCGGCATCGTGCCGATCTCGGCGCCGAGCAAGAGGCCGCCAGCGATCCCCTTGCCCGTCGGGCTCACCGGCCCCGCGGCGCGCGCCGTCTCGGGCGCGATCGCCACGGTCACTGCACTGAGGGCCGCGAGCGCCCAGCCCTTTGCCTTACATCCGCGGGTCTTCATGATGCTGATCCGCGAGGAGCGTACTTGCGGGATCCGTGGGTGGCAACCTACGGCGTGCCGACGTGTCGCACCAAGTCGAGCGGCATGGTGGTTGCGGTTCTGGGGCGAGGCCCGCGCTCGAACTACGCGGTCACGTCCGCCATGCCGATCGGCGGATAGTGCAGGCAGGTGATGTCCGGATTCGCGGGCGCCGTGAGCTTCGCCATCCGCAGCGCCTCATCCATCGTGCGCGCCGTCTCCCAGCCGAGCAGCTTCGGGATGTACTCGTTGTCGGCGCCGACCACGATCATGCGACCGAGGTGCTGCCGGCCGGCCTCGCCCCAGTACCACATGAAGAACGGGTGCGTCGGGTGGTAGGCGTGCCCCTTGCGGTACATCTCGATGTAGGCCGCGTTGTTGGCGAATTTCTTCTCGAAGCGCTGGTGCAGCTCGAGCGCGTCGCGCGTCTCGGGCAAGAGGCGGTGAACGAACTCGATGTACGGAGCGTGGTGCTCGTTGTCGAAGAGATCGGTGCACGGGTGCATCACGATCATCGTGCCGCCCTTCTTCACCATCGGCGCCCCCTTGTAGAGGTTGAACAGGTAGCCGTTGGCCATCACCTGCACGAGCAGCGGGTTGAGGAAGCTGTTGACGTTGTACGGGCTGATGTACGGAATGCCCGACACGAGGATGTCGGCCTGCCCGGTGATGGGCACGCAGTACTGCTCGAAGTTCTTCTCGAGCGTCTTCTCGTGCGCGGCCTCGGTCTCGCCGGCGTTGACGGCGATGACCCCGAAGGGAGACGGCACCCGCTGAAAGATCGCCTGCCGCGCCGGCTGCGGGAGCTTGTCGAGCGTGAAGCGCAGCGCCCGCAGCGCCGTCTTCTCGGTGGCCGAGAGGTCGTCCTCGTTCTTCGCGAGGAACTCGAGCGGCCGATCGAACATGCGGTTGTTCAACACCGTCTCGATCGTGAACACATTGAGCTTCTGGTTCACGAGGCGCCCCATGCGGTCTACTGAGCGCGCGAGCGCCGACGTCGCGGGGTTCATGTACGAGTGGCAGTTGCGCATCGTGCTCGGGTTGTGATGCGCGCGGAGGCTGCGGTAGCCGCACAGGCCGACGGCGACGGACTTGTGTCCGCCGTCCATGGGCACGAGGTTCAGGTTCACGTAGATGACGAGGTCGCTCTCGGCAGCGCGCCGGTTGATCTCGACCTCTTCGCCCTCTTCCGTCGTACCGAGCAGGACCATGTTGTCCTTGTCCTCGGCGTCGTGGTTGTAGAGCTTGTCTGGCCAGTAGCGATTGAAGATGCGGTCGCCGACGGCGTGGCGCACCTCGAAGCCCTTCATCCGGCGATGCACGCTCGTGGCGATGATGAGCTCGATGTCGTCGACGCCGTGGTCGGCGAGCAGCGCGAGCACGATGGTGAGCACGCGCTCGCGGATGTCGGGCCGCTTCATCTGCGGCAGCGGCAGCGAGATGTCGTCGATCGCGATCGTGACCTTCATCCCGGGACGAAGGCGCGCGTAGAGGGGCGCGCTGTTGTGCGGGTGGTGGATCGCGTAGCGGATCGCGGCGTCGACGTCCTTCAGCGCCACAATCGGCGGCTTCGGATAGATGACGCGCGTGCCCGTCGGCAGATCGACCTCGACGAGCTGCTCGCCCGAGAAGAGCGTGCGTGGCGCGCTACGGCTGTTGAGGGTGACGACGCAGGGATGGCTCACTCTTCGGACCTCTCTCGTAGCGGTAGGGCGTTCGTCGCGGCGTGCCTCGATGCGTACCCGTCCGTAGCCTCAGGCGGCTCGGGCAAGATCGATGATGGGCCAGTGGTAGGCGCTCGCGAGCATGCGCAGTCGGCGATCGGCGTTGACGGCCACCGGATACCCGACGATCGACAACATCGGCACGTCGGAGTAGCTGTCCGAATAGGCGAAGCACTCGTCGAGGTCGTGGCCCGCGGCGCGCGCGTGGTCGCGCACGAGCAGCGCCTTGTTCGGGCCCGCGACGACCGGCCGCAAGAGCTTCCCGGTGGCGTAGCGGTCGTGGATTTCAAGGCGATTCGCGATGACGCCGGTGGCGCCGAGGTAGCGCGCGAAATGCTGCATCACGACGTCGAGCGCGCCCGAGACGAGCACGACCTCGTGGCCCTTGTCGAGCGACGTGGCGACGAGATCCTTCGCGCCGGGGTAGATGGCGGGCTTCAGCACGCGCTCGAAGACGTCCTCGGCCAACGTCACGAGCCGATCCTCGCTCGTGCCCTCGAGGACCGTGAAGAGCGCCTCGTTGAAGAGTCGGCGGTCCTGCAGCTCGGCCCACACCATCATCGGCGCCTTGAGCAGCGCCTTGCCGAGCTTCTTCGCGACGTGCAGCGGGGTCGGCTGGTTCAAGAGGTAATACAGCGTGGGCGGGATGAGGTTCGTCGACACGAGCGTCCCGTCCACGTCGAAATAACTGGCCGGCATGGCGCGAGCCTCATCGCTCAGGGTGCCGAGAGAGTCAAGGCGAGCGGCTCGGAGCGCGGCTCGAAGCGCGCCAGCGGCCGAGGCGTCCCGCGGCGAGTCCGCGCCACCCGCCTCTCGACGAGCGCTACCTCGAGAGCCACTCCGGCCGCATGCGGAGGCTCCCGAGCTGCGCCTCTTTCACGGTCTCGGTGGGCGCGCCGGCCGCGTCGAGGCAGCGCAGCTTCGCCACCGGATCCCCGGTCTGGTCGTGCGCCGACTCTTTCACGCTCTCGATGAGCGCCGGTTCGAGCGCGTCGGCCTTGGCGCAGAAGCCCAGCACCTTCGTTCCGGGCTTGGCGACGCCGAAGGAGAGCTTGGCCCGCGGGAGCTCCACCTCGGCGCGATCGGAGAGGCGACGGACGAGGACGTTCGCGCCGCGCAGCTCGCTCACCGTGCCGAGCTCGAGGAGCTTCTCGCCCTTGCGCAAGAGGGCCCACACGCGCAAGCCGAGGAGCGACTCGCCCGGAGGCAAGAGCTCGGAGGTGTCGGTGTCGCGCAGGTTCGTCTCGGACACCCAACCCACGCCGACATGCGCACGCCCGCGAACGCCTTCGAGCTCGCCCGGCTTCTCGGTCGCCACGAGCACGTAGCCACCACCCTTCGCGATCGCCCAGACCAAGGCTCCGCTCTTTAGCTGCTCAGCGACGGGCGCCCCCTTGGGGTCGAGGTGCGGCCGCGGCGTCGCGTGCCCGAAGAGCCAGCGTTTCTCGATGCTCGACGCCTCGCAGCGCAGGCTCGCGCACACGGCCGCGAACGCGACCTCGCGCCGCAAATTCAGGAGCTCTTCGGGGCGCTCGCTCGCCTCGGCCCACCCGAGCACGAGCCACGCGTCGAGACGCTCGAGCTCGTCGCCCTCGAGCTCGTCTTGCGGTTTCCCGGCGAGCTCGGCTGCAGCGGCGACGATATTTTCGCGGGCCAGCGCGAGCACCTTCTTCTTCTCCGCGGCCGAGACGACGCCCTCTTTCTCGAGCTCGGCCGCGGCAGCGAGCGCCTCCTCGAAGCGCCGCGCCTCCAGGTGCTTGCCGACCTTCTCGTCGATCGCCGCGGAGATGGCGTCGAGCACGCGCTTCTTCGCCGCCTTGAGCGCGCGGTCGTTCATCGCAAGGGCCGCCTCATCGCCCCACACGAGCGCACGCGCCGCGGCGAGATCGTCCTTGCCGACGAGCCTATCGGCGCATTTTCCGAGCGATTTGCTCATCGCTTCGCGCATCCCTGCCGCGAGCTCGGCGCGCGCACGCACGACCTCGGCAACCCCGACGGCGGCCTTCTGGCACTTGCCCTTGTTGGCCAAGACGACGAGATCTTCGGCGAGCGCTTGCGCCTCGGCCGCGTTCGTCCGCTCGACAAGGGCGTCGATATCCTGTCGCACGCCCTCGTCCGCGAGCTTGTCGGCCTGCCCGAAGAGGCGGCGCGCGCCCTCGAAATCGCCGCCTTTCATCGCCGATTCTCCCTCGCCGAGCAGCGCGCGGGCCCTCGCGGGGTCCGCCGTCGACGCGGCGCGCGGCGGGGTCCTTGGCTCTCCTGCGCTGCCGCATCCGACGAGCGCCGAGAGCGCGAGCGGCAAGCACCACGCGGCATGTTTGCAGGCACGAAGGGTGGTGGTTCGCGGCGAGGCTTCGCGCGCGAGCCGACGGCATGAGGGGCTCGACGTCATGGGATGTCTCGCGGCTCCGCGCGTAGCGAGCCGAGCTGCACCTCTTGCTTCGGTCCGGTGGCGGCGCCGGTATCGTCGAGGCACGTCACCTTCGCCAGGAGGTCGCCTCGGCCGATCGCGACGACCTCGTCGATTGTCGCCGGCTTCGGGTGCAGCGTCTTGCCGCCGCAGTCCGCGAGGACCTTGGTGCCCGCGCGCACCGTGCCGAAACGCACCGCATTGCGCTGCGCCTTGACGACCTTGCGATCGGCGACGCGCTCGACCTCGAGCTCCGCGCCCTTCACGCCGACGACGACCCCGAGCTCCCAGGCCTTCTGCCCGGGACGAAATGCGCCCCACACGCGCGCGCCGACGATCGACTCGCCGGGCGGCAGGAGCTCGGACGTGTCGCTCGGGCGGATCGACCCTGTGCTCACCCAGCCGAGCGCCGAGGGCATCGCCTCGATCACGGAGTCGAGCGCTCCGGGATCCTTCTCGGCGACGAGGACGAAGCTCCGACCGTCGGCGACGCGCCAGACCTTGCGCGCGTGGGCCAGGTGCGCGGTCGCCTCGCCGCCGAGCTCGCTGAGCGGGCGCACGTCGGCGCGACCGAACGCCCACGCCGGCTCGGCGGGACTCTTGAGGCGGCAGCCCTGCGCCGCGCACACCGCCCAGAACGCCGCCTGTTCACGCCGGGTCGAGAGCGCCTCGGGGACGGGCTCACCGCGCGCCGCGTCCCAGCGGCCGGCCTCGATGAGCTTGTCGATGGCTGCGAGGAGGCTGCCTGCCCCGAGCGCCACGCCAAGCCCCTTGGCCTTCGCCTCGACGTCTTCGGCGATGCCAAGACGCACGATCTTCATCACCTTCGCGACCTCGTAGGCGCCGGCCTCTTTGCGCCTCACCATCTCGTCGAGCCCGCGCACGGCCTTGACCCAGTCGCGACGCCGCATCGGCTCGCCGAGCGCCTCGACGAGCACGCCCACCGTCGCCGCGTCGACCTGTGCCTGCCACGTCTCGAGCTCGGCAGGCTCGAGCGCCACACGAAGTGCCGCATTTTCCGCGAGTTCGCGCCCGATCGACGTGTCGATCGCGAGCGCCTTCATGAGACATTCGAGGACCGGCTTGCTCACGGCGGCGCGGAGAAAGACGACGACCGCCGTGCCCCGCGTGGACGCCGCGACCGCGGCCGCGCTCTCGGCCGCCTGCTGGCAGCTGCCGGCCGCCGCGAGCTCGAGCACCTTGGGCGCCTCGGTCTTCGCGACGCGCTCGTCGATGGTCTGCCGCGCCGCGCGGATCTCCTCGCGCACGTCCTCGTCCGCGTAGGGCTCTGCGTCGGTCGCGAGCTTGCGTGCACGCGCGAAGTCCGCGTCCTCGAGCGCGGCTCGGGCCTCCTTGAGGATCGCACGCGCACGCGCCACGTCGACGCCGGCATCCTCGACGATGGCCTCCGCGGCGGGCGGCGCCGCTGGGTCGATGATCGGCCGCGGTGGCGGCCCGCACGCGGCGAGCGTCCACGCGGCAAGGAAGAGACATCCCCGCATGGGGGCATTGTCGCAGATGCGCGCCGTCGAGGCCCATTTCTGGCGTGGTGCCTCCGCGCTTCCCTCCCTCGCGCTTCCCTCCCTCGCGCGTCACGACCTCATGAGCGAAACGCCCTCATGAGCGACACGCCCTCATGAGCGAGACGGCCCTCAGGAGCGAGACGGCCCTCAGGAGCGAGACGGCCCTCAGGAGCGAGACGGCCCTCAGGAGCGAGACGGCCCTCAGGAGCGAGAC
>SYFR01000238.1 GCA_005800325.1 Myxococcales bacterium
GACCGCGCGCTCGAGTACGAAGTGAAGGGCTCGCGCGCTCTCGGCCCATGTCTGCCCCCCACCGTGCGCGGCGATGGCCTCCGGATCACCCGCAGCCGCGAGCACACGCAGGAGCGCGTGGGTGAGGGCGTCCGCGTCACGCGGTGGAACGAGCTCACCGAGCTGTTCCGAGTGGAGCATCGCGGGGACCGCACCGACGGAGCTCGCGACGACACGCCTGCCACACGCGAGCGCCTCCACGACGACGTTCGGCGCACCCTCGGCGTAGCTCGGCAGGACGACGACATCGCTCGCCCCCATGAGCGTCGCGACGCGCTCCGGGCGCACCTCGCCGACGAACGTCACGGGCAAGCGGAGGTCGCGTGCCTCACGCTCGTAACGCGACCGCTCGCGGCCGTCGCCGGCTAGCAATAGCGCGTGCGCCGGGTCGCGGTCGTGGAGGCGCTTGAACGCGACGAGGAGCTCGTCGAGTCCCTTCTCGCGCTCGTGGTTGCCGACGAAGAGCACCCAGCGGCGCTCGTCGCCGGGGCAGCCGAGCTCGAGGCGGCACGCGTGGCGATCGCGCACCCGAAAGGTCTCCTTGTCGATGCCATTCTTTACGAGCACCAAGCGTCGCCTCTCGGCCCCGAGCTCCGCCGCGCGCGCGAGCAGCGAGTCACTCGGCGCGACCACCGCATCGGCGTTCGCGACGGTCCACGCGGTCGGCGCCCGCAGCCACGGATCGGCAGCATTGCGATTCACGTCCGAGCCATGCAGCTTGACGACGCAGGGCACGCCGAGGAGCCTCGAAGTCAGGAGCGCGCTCAGTCCGTCTGGATAGGCAAAGGCACCGAGCACCACGTCGACCCTGCCGCGCATCGCCCAGACGTGCGGCAAGAGCGAGGCCGTGTAAGTGAGGCCGGCCAATGCGCGCCCCACGCGCGGAACGTAGAAGACCCGCGGGTGCACGACGTCCACTCCGTCGATCGTCTCCCGCGGCGCGACCTCGACGTGGCGCTCGTCGAGCCACCGCCGCCCTGGGTAATAGGGCACGAGCCCGAACAGCACGACCTCGCAGAGCTTCGACAGCTCTCGCAGCTGGTGGCGATTGTAGGGCGCGAGGAGCGGCTCACGGCCGCTCGGGAAGATCTTCGTGACTGCGAGTACGCGCACGGCCCGGCTCGCCTCACTCGACCTCGAGCACGCGGTCGAGCCGGAGCAACCGGAAGATCGAGCGCGGCTGCCCAGACAGACCCGTGACCCCAAGCGTTCCGCCCCGTCGCCGCAGCTGCTTGAAAAGCGCGACGATCGCGCCGACGCCCGAGCTGTCGATGAGCCGCAGTGTCGTCAGATCGAGGACGACGCGGCGCGGGCTCTCAGCGGCGAGCTGCTCGAAGACGCCGCGCAGCTCGGGGGCCGTGATCGCGTCGAGCTCTCCACCGATGTGTAGACGGACATACCCGGCCTCGTTGGTTCGTGCGAGCTCCATGCACGAAGACGAGTACGCGCCGCGAGGCCTCGGACCATTGTGTCCAATCGCCCCGCGGCGCACCTCCGCGTATCCGTCGCAGGGGGCGCAAGACCACGCGGCGCGCGTCGCCTGCCGCGCCCGGCTACTCCGTGAAGCTCACGAGCCCGGCGCCGCTCGGCGACGTCGAGCCCGCGCTCACGGTGACCTGGGTCATGCCGCCGCTCTTGTCGAGACTGAGGCTCACGCCGGCGTCCATGTTGGCGAGCAAGTGGGTGCGCCCGGCGACGGTCGGGAGCGAGTAGCTGAATGGCAACTTCGGCGACGCGCCGAATGCGTTCTTGCTGAACATGACGACGCGTGTCCCAGCTGCCGCTCCCTCCATGTCGCCGTCGCTCGCCACGTGCGTCGCGTCTACTCGAGGTGCCGCGCCGTCCGCGACGCGCACGACATTCAAGAACCGGCTCACGGTCCCGGTCGGGCCTTCGGCAATGCGCCACGCGCTGCTCGCGCCGCCCGCGAGGTCGCTGTCGAGCGCCACGGACTCGGTCCCGGCGCGCAGCGGAACGAGCGTGATCCCCGCGCCGAACGCGGCGGCGGAGTAACCGTCGGAAAGGGCCGCGGGCTTCACCGGCAGGTGCAGTCGCCACTCGTAGGACTGGGCCTCGTCCTTCGGGTCGACGCGGTCGTAGAGGAAGACGAGGCCGGGCCGCACGTACACCATGTCGCGCGTGACCTCGTCCATCAGCGTCACGATCGAGTCACCTACCCGCTTGCGGTACTGGTCCGTGCCATCGACCTGCGCGTACGCCATCGTGCCATCGTCGGCGAGGCGCGTGAGGCCCCCCACGGAGCCGTAGCGCCGCTCGGAGCCCGCCACGTGAACCATGTTGTGCGCGCTGTCGGCGTAGGTGAGGCCATCTTGGCTATACGTGGTCGCGTCCGCCGCGAGCCAGCCGCGGCGGAAGATGACAAAGGAGCCCACGTCGAGGTGCTGGTGGTCCTGCTCGATCGCGTGGCCGCCGCTCACGGTTACGCTCGTTGCATCCGAGGCCCACGAGGAGCGCCAATTGACCCATCCCGTGCCCGACGCCAGGTAACCGGTCGGAAGCACGCTCGGCGGCGTCGCGGACCCGCCCGCGCCGAACAGCACGTTCTTGTAGGTCATTGCGCCGTAGCCCTGGTCGTACGCCGGCGAGACCGCGGCGAGATACCACGCGCCCAGGGACTTGGCCTCTCCCTCTGGCAGCCAGGGCAACAGGGTCTGAACGTAGTCGCGATCCGCGGGCGTGACGAGCATGGCCGCGTCGCGCGCAAGATCCCCCGCCGGGTGGAGCGAGAGAAGGTCGGGCTGGACCTGGTGAATGGCAAAGTAGACGCTCGCTGGGAAGAAGGAGTGCGCCCAGAAATGGTTACCGTCTCCCATGGATGCGATGACAGCCAGCGCGCCGAAGAGGCGTTGCTTCGTGCGCTCTCCGTAGTTAGCGCCCTCGGGCCAGTCGCCCCCGACCGCGTGCGCGTCGATGTAATCGAGCACCGCACCGGGCTTCTCGAGCTTGTCATGGAGCAAATCGACGTACTTCTGTCCCGACGCATGACCGGCTTCGCGGAGCGCATAGCCCGCGTAGGCCGTGCCCTCGACGAAGGCTTGGTGGTAGTTGTTGCCCGGGTCGTTGAGACCCCAGCCGCTGCCCTGATTGTCGAACCAGAGCTCATGGGTCCAGCCGTCGAGGTACTGGGTGAACACCTGCCGTTCGGCGGCGGTCAGCATGCCCTCGCAGTAATTGAGCACGAGGGCGACCTGACGCATGCGGTTGCCGAAGCCCAGGTAGCTGTCGGACCGCACGTCCGCTGCCGCGACGATCTCGCTCGCCCAATCGATGGCGGAGCGTCCGTATTTCGAGTCCCCGGTCAACAGGTAAACAAGGGCCCGATTCTCCGGGGAGTCTTTGTACTTGTCGCGGTTCAGCAGGTTGTCGTCGACTCGCTTCCTCAGCGCTAGCCAATCGGAGTCTCCGGCGCCGACGGCCAGCTCGAGCTCCTTCTTTCGATTGGCCGGGAGCAGTAAATATCCGCTCGGCACGATGGTCGGGGCGCTCCCGGGACCCGCCGTGGGCACGCGATATTCGACGTCTGCCATGACACCGCCGCCCACGCCGCCGCTCCCCGTCGAGGGGCCCGTGCCGCTCGCGTGGCTCGAGCCGCCCGTCGCGC
>SYFR01000239.1 GCA_005800325.1 Myxococcales bacterium
GGAGCCGGAGGAGCGGCAACCGGCGGCGACGGCGGCGGCAGCGCCTGTGAGCCAGAGTCGGTCGCGAGCTGCTACACCGGCCCGGCCGGCACCGAGGGGGTGGGCGCATGCCAACCCGGCATGAAGACGTGTCTCGCCGATGGCAGCGGCTACGGACCGTGCGAGGGCGAGACCCTACCGCAGGGCGAGACCTGCAACACGCCGCTCGACGACGACTGCGACAACCAGACGAACGAGGCGGGCGAGGGCTGCGCGTGCAAGCCGAAGTCGTCGGCGTATTGCTACACGGGCGATCCCAAGACCGAGAACGTGGGGCTCTGCGTCGGCGGCATCAAGACCTGCAATGACGCCGGCACGCAGTTCGGCACTTGCGAGCAGGAGATCACCCCCACGACTGAAGACTGCCTCACTCCGGCAGACGAGGATTGCGACGGCACCTCGCCGTTGTGCGGCGCCGACTGGGCAGTCACCTTCGGCAACGTCGCGGCCCAGCTCGTCCACGCCGTCGCGGTCGATGGCAACGGCAACGTGGTGGTGGTCGGAGAGCTCGAGGGAACGATGACGCTCGGCAACGCTACGCTCACGAGCGCGGGCGGCACCGACGCCTTCGTCGCCAAGCTGGCCGCGGACGGGACCCTGGTATGGGCGAAGCGCGTGGGCGACGCGGCGAACCAGGGCGCGCTCGGCGTGGCGTTCGACAGCCTGGGCAACGTGCTGGTCACTGGCTACTTCGCTGGCACGATCAACTTCGGAGTCACGGGGCTCACCACGGCGGGTCTGAGTGACATCTTCGTCGCCAAGCTACAGGCGGCGGACGGCGCGCAGATTTGGGCGCAGCGGTTCGGCAGCGCCACTGACGATCAGGCGGGCGTGGCCGTGGCCGCCGACAGCGCCGACAACGCCGTCGTCACTGGCTACTTCACGGGCACCATCACGGTCGGCTCCTCGCTGATCAGCGGCGGACAGACTGACGTGTTCGTGGCGAAGCTGGCGGCCGCGACGGGCACGGCGACCTGGGGCGTGCGCTTCGGCGGTCTGAATTTCGAGACCCCACGGGCGGTCGTGGTCGACGCCAACGACGACGCGCTCGTGGCAGGCGACTACTTCGGCACCTTCCCGCTCGCCGGCAGCACGCTCACGAGCGCGGGCGGCTCCGACGTCTTTCTCGCCAAGCTCGAAAAGGCGGCGGGGGCGGCGGCCTGGGCGACGCGCCTCGGCGGCGCCGGGCTCGATTTCGGACGCGGCCTCTCCCGTGGCGGCAACGGCGGCGTGGTGCTGGTCGGCGAGATGGAGGGCAAAGTCGATTTCGGCGGCGGCGAGCTGACCAGCGCGGGCGGCTTCGATCTGTTCGTGGCCGAATACGATGGCGCCGGCCTGCACACGCAGAGCCAGCGCTTCGGCGGCGCAGGCCACGAGTCGGCGCTCGACGTGGAGCGCGACGGCAATGGCAACTTCCTCTTGGCGGGCTTCACCACCGGAACGATCGACTTCGGCTCCGGCCCCGTGACGAGCGCCGGCGGCCGCGACGCCGTCCTCGCCAAGCTGACGAGCTCGCTCGGGCCGGTGTGGGCGCGGAGCTTCGGCGACAACACCTTCTTCCAGGAGGCGAGGAGCGTGGGCGTCAACGCGAGCGGCGGCGTCCTCGTGGGCGGTCACTTCACCGGCACGGCCGATCTCGGCAAGGGCCCGGCGACCAGCGCCGGCAGCACGGACGGCTTCGTCCTGAAGTTCCCGCCCTGATCCGCGATCACCCCCGACTGCGCCGAGAAAGGGCCAGCTACTTGGCGACGAGGAGCGAGAAGC
Source organism: Myxococcales bacterium (assembly GCA_005800325.1). Classification (GTDB taxonomy): domain Bacteria; phylum Myxococcota_A; class Polyangia; order Polyangiales; family Polyangiaceae; genus SYFR01. The sequence goes on from SYFR01000239.1 coordinate 1,804, forward strand.
GCAGCGTACTCCAGTAACTTGAGTGCGTGAGCATCGCAGCGACGAAGGCCACGACGTAGATGGGCCCTTATCGGCGCAGTAGCCCTAGCGACCTCCGTGCATGTCGGGCATTTCCGGCATTTCCGGCATTTCCGGCATCCCGCCTGGGTCCGCGTCGTCCTTCTTGTCCTTGTCGCCCTTCTTCTCGTCGGGCTTGCTGAACTTCGCGAGATCCCCAGTCGCCCACTCGGCCGCCCAGCTCGAGACGACGAACACGGTGCCGTCCCCGCCCTCTTTCACGAGGTAGCGGTTCGTCCCCTCTTGCGTCTTGCCGACGCTGAGCGTGAAGCTCGCGGCGTCGTCCTTGAGCTTGAGCCGCACGACGCCGCCCGTCTTCAGAGGCTCGGCGACGCCCGTGTCGGCACCGTCCTTGGCGAAGTCGGTCGCCTTGAGCGCCTTGTAGGCGCGGAGCAGATCCTTCACCTTGGCCTCGTCGAAATTCGCCCACTTTTCTGGCTTTTCTTGGAGGTCGCCGTCCTTCTTGCGCGGGTAGAAGGCGCCGCTCCACTTGTCATCCGACTTCGTGAAGCTGAACTTGCCCTTGTCGTTCTCGACCTCGGCGCTGATGACGTTGCCGTCCTCGAACTTGAGGACATCGGTGTCGCGCCAGTTCTTCAGCTCCCGCGCGAAGAGGTAGCTCGAGTAGCCCTTGACCGTGTAGACGACGTCCTTGTCGGCCACGCGGGCGAGCTGGCCCGGGTGCCGCTCTTGCCGAAGAACGCGTCGAGCAGCTTCTCATCGCCCGCAAAGATTTGTGCGTGCGTGGCGCTCTTGCCGTCGAGCTCGTACTTCTCGAAGGTCTTGTCGTCCGGCGCCGCGGCGATCACCGTCTGCAGCTCGAGCTTGTCGAGGCTTTTGAGGAGCTGATCGACGTTGCTCGCGCTCGCCAGCACTTCGATGGGCTTGGTCACGCGCCACGCGTCGCCCTTCTTCTCGAGCACGACCTCGCCGTGCTCCTTGTGCGTGACGACGATCTTCGTCGCCTTGTCGGCCTTCTCCTTGGCGACGGCAATCTTCGGCACGTCCTGCGCCGCGCCGGCCGAGTGCGCCGTCCTGTCGAGCTGCTTCTTCTGCGTGACGGCGTAGAAGCCGCCGCCGAGCAAGATGACGAACCCGCCCGCGATGAAGAGCTTTTGCTCCTTATTCATGGCTCACGCACCTCCCACGGTCGGAAGCTTCACGTTCGCGCGGCTGCTCTCCCGCGAGCGCCACCGGAGAATGCCAAAGAGCATGAAGAAGAGCGACGGCAGGAGCGTGAGCGACCACTGCACCTTGCTCTGCAGTGATTTGCGCTGCTCGCGCACCTCCTCGAGCTTCTTCTGGATCGCCTTCTCGTCGTCCTTCGAGAGGTCGAACTTGGGCTTCGCCACGTCGGCGTACGTGAGCGCCGGCTCGCCGAGCAGCTTCGCGCTCGCCGCCATGAGGTCGGTGTCGTTCGTCACCCAGTCGAGCAAATTCTTGAAGGCGAGGATCGCCTTGCTCATGTATTCGGCCGGCGGCATCGCGTAAAAGCGCGCGATCGCCTGCAGGTTCGGATCGCCGCCGAACGCGCCCATCATCGCCATCTGTGGCGGCATCGGCGGCGGGTTGCCCGCGCGCGCGAACGGGTTGGCGAGAAACTGGCCCGACGCGATGACGAGCACGCGGCTCGGCTTCTCGCTGGTCGCGCGGATCTCGCCCTCGAAGCCCTCGGGCTTCTTCTCGGCGAACGCGCTCTTGAGCACGCCGCTCACCTCGATGGCGATGTCGCGCTGGGCGAACTCGCCCTTCGGCTTCCAGTCGGTCTTCATGCTGAGGTCGACCGGGCCCTCGGTCTCGACCGTGGAGTTCGCGCTCGAGCGGAGCACGGTCTTGAACTTCGCCTCGGGCTGCGCCTCGGGCTTTGCGACCAGGGTCGACGGGAACGGGACGGCGACCTGATCCATGCGAAAGAGGCCGACGAACGAGTTATCGAGCATCTGCTCTTTGTCCTCGGCGCCCTCGAAATGCTCGAGCGCGAGGACCCCCGGCGTGAAGAGCCAGGTGGCGCGGCCGGTCTGATCCTGCACCGGGATGCGCATCGGCGTGCCCCACTCGAGCACCGCCTCTTTCTTCATCTCAATGCCGTAGCCGAGCATGAGCTTGTCGAGGTTGCGGAGATCGAGCTCGCCCTTCATGGCGGGGTCGGCGGCCTTCATGTTCACCGCGCCGGCGATGGCGAGCAGCGATTTCTCGCCGCGCATCAGGAACTGATCCATCCGCGCGAGCTCGGCGTCGGTCCACGCCTTGTCGGCCTGCATCACGATGATGCCGTTAAGCTTCGCGTCGATCTCCTTCTTGCCCTCTTCGAGATCGACGTCCTCGAACTTGTAGAAGGGGAAATGCTGGCCAAGAATGGCCTTCATCGTCGGGCCGCCGCCGCGCCCGCCCGCCGGACCGAGGTTGTCCTCGTCGACCGTGATCCCCTCTTTCTTGACGAGGCCGATCTTGGGGTAGCTGTCGTGGACCTTGTCGCGGAGGTTGCGGATCTTGTTGGTGATCCAGAACTCGAGCCCCTGCGAGCTCTCCGGCGAGAGGATCGGAATGACGTCCTTCTCTACGCCGTAAGCGAGCACCATGCCCATGAAGCCCTGGGTGATGGTGGCCTGGTCGCCGCTCTCGCTGCCCTCGCCGAAGGGCGCCATCTGGAGGCCCGCTTCTTTGGCATTCTCGCGCTCTTCGTCGCTCTTGGGCTCGTGGATGACGTAGGTGAGCTTGCCATTCGAGGCCTGCTCGTACTCCTTCATCAGGTTCGTGAGATCCTCGACGAAGAGATCGAGCTTGGGCAGGCCGCGCGTCACGTAGAGCTCGATCTGCAGGTTCTCTTGGAGCCCCGCGCTGACGAGGTTCTTCGAGCCCTTCGAGATCGTGAAGCGCTCGTTCTTCGTGACGTCGACGCGCCGGTCGAGCTCATAGGCGATCAGGTTCACGAGGGCGATAGCCGCCGCGATGACGAGGAGGAGGCCGCCCGACAGGCCGGCCGCGCGTGATTTTCGTTCCATGGTCGTTATGCCCTCGGCGTCAGACCCACTTGCGGCGCTCGAGCGCCCAGAAGGACGCCGTGAGGCAGCCGCCGGTCACGGTGAGAAAGTAGATGACGTCGCGGACGTGGATGACTCCGCGCAGGAACCCGGAGATCCGCGACTCGAAGCTGATGAAGGTGAGCACGAGCTCGGCCTTGGGCGGCAGCACCGACAGGGTCATGCCGGAGCCGATGACGTGCAGCAGGAACAACACGAGAAACGTGAGGAAGAAGGCGATGACCTGGCTCTCGGTGAGCGACGAGATCAAGAGGCCGATCGCCACGGCGGCGGCGCTGAAGAGCGCGAGACCGAGGTAGCCGGTCACGACGGGCCCGGTGTCGAGCGCGCCGAGGTTCCACGGCCAGCCGAACATCATTATCGGATAGACGCTCGTGGCGAGGATGAGCACGAGCACGAGGCCCCACGCGCCGAGGAACTTGCCGAGGATGACCTCGGAGTCCTTCACCGGCAGCGTGATGAGCAGCTCGAGCGTGCCCGTGCGCTTCTCTTCGGCGATGAGCCGCATGGTGATGACGGGCACCACCAGAAAGGAGAGGCCGCGGGGCACCTGCACGAACATCTGCTCGAGGCTGGCGCGGTTCGCGTCCCAGAAGCCGCCCCGGTAATTGAAGAACAGGACGCCGAGGGCCGCGAGCCCAAGGCACATGACGACGTAAGCCGCCGGAGAGTCGAAGTACGACCGGAATTCGCGTTTCGCGATGCTCAGCGTGGTGCTCATCGAAGCTCAGCCTTTCTTGGTCGCCTGCTTGGAGGGCCCGGCGGCGTCATCCGAGCCCTCTTCGTCCGCATCCTCGTCGTCCGAGCCCTCTTCGTCCGCATCCGCGTCGTCCGAATCCTCGTCGTCCGAATCCGCGTCGTCCGAGCCCTCGTCCTCCGCATCCTCGTCGTCCGCTGCGACCGTGGGCGCGCGCAGGCGATCGGCGAGCTCGTCGCTCTTCGTCAGGGCCTTGAACACGTCCTCGAGCTTCTGGATCTCGCGGCGCATCTCGAGCAGGATCCAGCCGCGCTCGACACAGAGTCGGAAGATCTCCGCGCGCAGATCGCTGCCCTTGGTGCCGAGCAGCGAGAACGCGTGCGCCTTGTCGTCGGTCGGGACCTCCTTGGCGGCGGTGATGCCGTCGAGGGCCGACAGGGCTCGCTCGACCTCGGCCGCGACCGGGGCGCTCTTCTGGTCGAGCGCGTGCTTCTCGTCGATCGAGATCTCGTAGCGGACCCGCCCGCCGCGCGCGCGCACGTCGTCGATCGAGCCGTCGGCGACGACCCGCCCCTTCGAGATGATGATGGCGCGCGCGCACGCCTCTTCGACCTCGGCGAGGTTGTGCGTCGAGAGGATGACCGTGCGATCGCGGCCGATCTGCTTGATGTACTCGATGACCTCGGTCTTCTCGTTCGGGTCGAGGCCCTCGGTCGGCTCGTCGAGGACGAGGATCGGCGGGTCGTGGATGAGCGCCTGCGCGAGGCCGACGCGCTGCCGGTAGCCGTGCGAGAGCTGGCGCAGATCTTTGCCGAGCACGGTGCCGAGGCCGCACACCTCGACGACGCCGCGGATGCGCTTGTTGAAGGAGTCCGTCGCGATGTGGCGGATCTCCGCGACGAAGCGCAGGTACTCGAGCACGCCCATTTCCCCGTACATCTGGGCGCGCTGCGGGAGGTAGCCGATCTTCCTGCGGACCTCGAGCGGGTCGTCGAAGACGTCGTAGCCGTGGACTTTGGCCGTGCCGCCGCTCGCCGACTGATAGCAAGTCAGGATGCGCATCGTCGTCGAC
>SYFR01000240.1 GCA_005800325.1 Myxococcales bacterium
CGAGCGCGAGACCGGTGCGCGTCGAAGCGACGGCGAGCTCCGCGGGGCTGCCGGCGAAGACGAGCCGCCCTCCCTCGGCGCCAGCGCCCGGGCCGAGCTCGAGCACCCGATCGGCCGCGGCGATGACCGCCGGGTCATGTTCGACGACGACGACGCTCGCGCCGCGAAGGACGAGGCCGCGCAGGGTGCCGTTGAGCCGCGTCACCTCGCTCGCGTGCAGGCCCGCGCTCGGCTCGTCGAGGACCAGCAACGTGCCCGCCTCCGCCGACGCCAGGGCGCGCGCGAGCTTCAAGCGCTGCGCCTCGCCGCCCGACAAAGTCGAGAGCGGCTGACCGAGCGGGAGGTAGCCGAGGCCGAGCTCGACGACCGGACCGAGCGCGCGTCGCAGCCTCGCCTCTCGCGCTCCAAGCCAAGCGAGCGTCTCGGCGACGCTCATGGCGAGGACGTCGGCGATGCTCCTGCCGTCGAGCGCGACGGCGAGCACCTCGGCGCGAAAGCGCTTGCCGCCACACGCCGGGCACGTGAGCCGCACGTCCGCGAGGAACTGCATCTCGACGGTCTCCGCCCCCTCGCCGGCGCACGCCTCGCAGCGCCCGGCGGCGACGTTGAACGAGAAGTGCGAGGCGGTGAGCCCCGTGAGCGCCGCGGCCGGCTCGCGCGCGAAGAGGGTGCGGATCCGATCCCACGCGCCCGTGTAGGTCGCGGCGTTCCCGCGTGAAGTGCGCCCGAGCGGCGCCTGATCGACGAGCACGACGTCGCGCACGGCCTCGCCGCCGACGATCTCCTCGTGCGCGCCCGGCGCCTCCACGTCGCCGTCGCCGCGTGCCCGCGCGAGCGCCCGGTAGAGGATGCCGTTGACGAGCGTGCTCTTGCCCGAGCCGCTCGGTCCGCACACGACCACGAGCGCGCCGAGCGGCAAAGAGACCGTGAGCTCGCGGAGGTTGTTCGCGCGCGCCCCGACGATCGTGAGCTCGCCTCTCTCCGGGAGCTCGCGATCGGCGACATCGCGCTCGGCGACGTCGCGCTCGGCGACATCACGAAGGCCCTCGACGCGGACGACGGGCGCGAGGGCCTGGGCCGTTGCCCCGGCATGCTTGCGCGCGGCCTCGGGCGAGCCGTCGAACACGAGCCGACCGCCGTCGGCGCCAGCCCCTGGGCCGAGCTCGAGCACGCGGTCGGCCGCCTCGATGACCCGCGGGTCATGTTCGACGACGACGACGACGTTGCCGCGCTCGGCGAGCTCGCGCATGGCGACGACCAGCGGCGCGAGATCGCCCGGGTGCAGGCCCACGGTCGGCTCGTCGAGCACGAACAGCGCGCCGGTGAGCGAGCTGCCGAGCGCCGCGGTGAGCGACACGCGCTGAGCCTCGCCGCCCGAGAGCGTGCGCGCCTGGCGATCGAGCGTGAGGTAGCCGAGGCCGACCTTCTCGAGATAGCCGATGCGCGAAGCGAGCTCGTCACGCGCGAGCTTGCCCTGCCCGTCGCCGAGCGCGAGCGCCGCGAGCCGCGCATGAAGGGACGAGAGCTCGAGCGCGTGCCAGTCTCCGAGATCCAGGCCGCCGAGCCGATAGCTCAGCGACTCGGGCCCGAGCCTCTTGGTCCCGCAGGCCGCACACGGATCGTAGGAGCGGTACCGCGACAAGAGCACGCGGACGTGCATCTTGTAGCTCTTCGACTCGAGCCACTTGAACCACAAGGCGACGCCCGGGTAGCTCTCGCCCCGCCACTTGCCGTCGCCGTCGACGATGCGTCGCCTCGCCTCCTCGCCGAGCTCGCGCCATGGGGCGTCGTGCGCGATCCCCTCGCGCTCGCAGAACTTGCGAAGCACGCGCCGCTCCCACGCGGTCTTCTTTCCGCGCCACGGCCGCACGGCGCCCTCGGCGAGAGAGAGCGACTCGTCGGGAAAGACCTTGCCGTAGTCGACGCCAAGCACCCGCCCGAAACCGCGGCACGCGGGGCACGCGCCGACCGGCGACTGATACGAAAAGAGGCCGGGAGCTGGCGGCGAGAAGCCACGTCCGCATCCCGGACACGCGAGCCCGCGCGCGGCCTCGAGCCGCACCGCGGGCCCGCCGCCCGAGCGCTCGATCGACACGACCGCGCGCTCCTCTCCTCGCCGCCAAGCGGACTCGACCGCCTCCGCGAGCCGCTCGAGCTGCTGCTCGCCGAGCGCGAGCCTGTCGACCACCACCTCGAGGCGCTGAGAGCTCTCGGCCAAGGCGTCGCTCGGGCGAAGCTCGTCGAGCTCGCGGGCCACGCCGCCGACCAGCACGCGCCGGTAACCGTCCGCGAGCAGGGACTCCCGCAGCTCGAGGTAGCGCTCGACGCCCTCTACCCGCGTCGGGTAGGCCACGATGCACCGCGCGCCCGCGTGCTCGCGCACCGTCGTCGCGGCAAAGCGCGCGGGCTCGACGCGCGCGGCGATGAGGCCGCAGTCGGGGCACGTCGGCGCCGACTCGCGCGTGAAGAGCGCCGAGAGGTACGGCTCGAGATCGGCCATGGTGGCGACGGTCGAGCGCGAGCTCTTGATGGGCGCGCGCCTGTCGACGGCGACGCCCGCGGCCACGGGCTCGAGCGAGTCCATCGGCGGCCGCTCGAGCCGCTCGAGAAACTGCCGCGCATAAGGGCTGAAGCTCTCGACGAAGCGCCGCTGCCCCTCGGCG
>SYFR01000241.1 GCA_005800325.1 Myxococcales bacterium
CGCCGCCGCCGCCGCCGCCACCACGCGCCGCGGACGAGCCTGTTGCGGACGGGGCGAGCTCAGCGAGCGCCGCGGCGACGACCAACGGGAGCGGAGGTGGAGGTTACACGGCCGAGAGCGTGACTACCGTGGAGGCGGCGCGCGAGGCGCTCGACCCGACGATGTTGCTCGTCGTGAAGCTCGGTCACATGCTGCGCGCCGAGCGCCCCGACAACGCGGCTAGCTACCGGCTCACGCGCTTCGGGGCGTTCTTTCCGCTGAACCAGCCGCCGCCCGCGACCGACGGAGTCACGATGGTGCCGCCGCCGGAAGACTACGTGCGTCAGCGGCTCGACTCACTCGCCGCCGGGAGCGACTGGCTCACGCTGCTCGAAGAGGCCGAGACGATGGCGAGCGAGTACCTCTTGTGGCTCGATCTGCATCGCTACACGTCGACGGCCATGAGCGCGCTCGGGCCGATGTTCATGAAGGCGAAGGACGAGCTCCTCTTGCAGGTCGCGCTCGTGCTGAAGAAGCTCCCGACGTTCGCCACGCTCAAGTTCTCCGACGGCACCCCGTTCGCCGACCCGCAGACGCAGATGTGGCTCGACGCGGAGGTACGGCCGATGCTTGCCGCGGGCGGAGGCGGGGGCGCAAGTGCGGCGACGGGCCCGCTCGACGAGCCGATCCGCGTGGCACGCGACCTCGTGATGAAGGGTGAGCTCGCGGAGGCTCTCGTGGGGCTCGGCGCCGCGTGCGAGGCCGCCCCGTCGCCGGCGGAGCGCTTTCGCGGCAAGCTCGCGACCGCCCAGCTGTGCCTCGGCGCGGGGCAGTTCGACATCGCCAAGGGGCAGCTCGAGGGGCTCGTGGCGCAGATCAAGAGTCATGATCTCACGCGCTGGGAGCCGAGGCTCGCGGCCGAGGTCTACGGTGCGCTCTATGCGGCGCAGCGGGGAGCGACGTCGGGCTACGAGCAAACGCCGGAGGCTGCGAGCGCGCTGGCGGCAACATTTGCCGAGCTGTGTCAGCTCGACGCTGCGCTCGCGCTGAAGCTGCGCGGCTAGCGGCGCCGGATCGTGCGGGCGAGCTTTGTCAACTCGACGCAGCGCTCGCGCTGAAACTGCGCGGCGATTTCGGCCCCGTTCGGAGCAGCCACGCAGCCGATAAAAAAGGCTGCGTTGAATTTCCCGAACTTCGCTATGCTCCGTGGCCCTGTGGTCGCCGCCCTCCGGCGGCCGCGCGAGGACGACGTGAACACCCCGGGGGGATGGGAGACGCAATAGCGATGGCGAAGGAAGGTTCGGTCGCTCCGAAGGAGCGCGTGAATATCGTTTACAAGCCCGCCACGGGCGACGCGGCGCAGGAGGTCGAGCTGCCGCTCAAGATGCTCATGATGGGAGACTTCACCGGCCGCGCCGATCCGCGCCCGATCGAGGACCGCAAGCCCATCAACGTCGACAAGGACAACTTCTCCAAGGTCATGTCGGAGCAGAAGCTCAGCGTGAACTTCGCAGTTCCGGACAAGCTGTCCGAGCAGGAGGGTAGCGAGCTCAACGTGAACCTGCGGTTCCGCCGGCTCTCGGACATGGAGCCCGAGGCGATCGCGACCCAGGTGCCCGAGCTGAAGAAGCTGCTCGATCTCCGCGCGGCGTTGACCGCGCTCAAGGGACCGCTCGGCAACGAGAAGGCATTTCGCAACAAGATTCAGGGGATCTTGAATGATCCCGGTGCGCGCAACCGCATCATCAACGAGCTCGGGATCAAGAAAGAAGAGGAGTGACGGCAATGTCGCAAGAGGCACAGGGCAAGCAGTCGCTCGAGGGGGAATCGCTTCTCGACGAAATTCTCTCGGAGGCCAGGATGGCTCCGGGCAACGAGGGATACGAGGTCGCCAAGGCCGGCGTTCAGGCCTTCATCGCGGAGCTCATCCAGCCCCGCCGTGAAGGGGAGAAGGTCGACAAGGCGCTCGTCGACGCGATGATCGCCGAGATCGACCTGAAGCTCTCGCGGCAGATCGACGTGATCATGCACCACGCGTCGTTCCAGCAGCTCGAGAGCTCCTGGCGCGGGCTGAAGTTCGTCATCGATCGCGCCGACTTCCGTGAGAACGTCAAGGTCGAGATGGTGAACATCTCGAAAGAGGACCTGCTCATGGACTTCGAGGACTCGCCCGAGATCCCGAAGAGCGGCCTCTACAAGATGGTCTACTCGGCCGAGTACGGGCAGTTCGGCGGCAAGCCGTACGGCCTCCTGGTCGGCAATTACGACTTCGGACCTGGGCCGCAGGACATCGCGCTCCTGCAGAACTGCGCCTCGGTCGCGTCGATGTCGCACGCGCCGTTCATCGCGGCGGCCGGACCGCAGTTCTTCGGACTGAAGAGCTACGTCGACCTGCCCAACATGAAGGACCTGAAGTCGCTCTTCGAGGGGCCGCAGTACACGAAGTGGCAGAGCTTCCGCGAGACGGAAGACGCTCGCTACGTGGGCCTCGCGATGCCGCGCTTCCTCTTGCGGCTGCCTTACGGGCAGAACACGCGGCCGGTGAAGGCCTTCAACTACGAGGAAGACACCATCGGCGAGCACGGGCGCTACCTGTGGGGCAACTCGGCCTTCGCGCTCGCAGCGCGTGTCGCCGACAGCTTCGCAAAGTACCGCTGGTGCCAGAACATCATCGGCCCGCAGGCCGGCTGTGCGGTCGAGGATCTGCCCCTGCATCAATACGAGGCGATGGGCGAGACGCAGACCAAGGTGCCGACCGAGATCATGCTCACCGAGCGGCGCGAGTTCGAGCTGAGCGAAGAGGGCTTCATCGGCCTGACCTTCCGCAAGGACTCGGACAACGCCTGCTTCTTCTCGGCGAACAGCGCCCAGAAGCCGAAGAACTTCGGGCAGAGCAAGGAGGGTCTCGATGCCGAGCTCAACTACCGGCTCGGCACGCAGCTGCCCTACCTGTTCATCACCTGCCGCCTGGCCCACTACATCAAGGTCATGCAGCGCGAGCAGATCGGCAGCTGGAAAGAGCGCGTCGATCTCGAGCGCGAGCTGAACCAGTGGATCAACCAGTACGTCGCCGATCAGGACGTGATCCCCGACGCCGTGCGCTCGAAGCGTCCGCTCCGCAGCGCGCACATCAGCGTCGAGGACGTCCCCGGCAATGCGGGCTGGTACAAGGTGGACATGAAGGTGCGCCCGCACTTCAAGTATGCCGGCGCGTTCTTCTCGCTCGGTCTCGTCGGCAAGCTCGACAAGCAGTAGCGCGCTCGCGACGCGCTGCATGAGCGGCGCGCTTCGGCGCGGCGCCACACGGACGGCCAGTAGCCTCCCCGGTTGCTGGCCGTCGTGCATCTCGGCATCGCCGATGCATCCCGCCCGCCGGTGTCGCGGCTGCGCTTCCGGTGCGCACGTATGTCAATACGTTGTGCTCCGGTTCTCGCCGCTCCGTGGCGGGCGGGCGCCTCGGCGCGCCGAGGTTTCACACTGGACCGGAATTCAGGCCAGCGGCACCGAGAGCGTCAGCTCCTCGAGCTTCACGCCGAGGTGTCGGCGCGGGCGGACGGTGACGCTGACCTCGCCGCCTTGCACGGTGACGTGCAGCTCGGGGCCTGGCGGCGGCGCGCCGCGAAAATGCTCCCAGAGGGCCGCCTTCATGAGCTCGCGCACGTCGTCCTCCCGCTCGTCCCTGCCGATGCGCGAGGCGAGCGCGCGCAGGTATTGCGCCAGGCGCGCGACAAAGAGCTGATCGACGAGCGAGGCTTGCGGGATGTGGGGCACGGGCTCGCTCGTGGCCGTGTCGTAGGTGCGCTTCGGGGGCGGCACGTACGCGGTCGCTGCCGACAGGAGGTAGGCGGCGTCGCTGTTCGGTGCCGACGCGAGCGCGAGCAGGCCGATCCGACCGAGAGCCGCCTGGGTCTCGGTCGAGAAGACCGTCTCGGTGGGCAGCGCCAGCGTCTCGCCCCCGAGGTCGATTTCGCGCACGGGGAGATCGTCGACGAGCCCGCCATCGCGCGCGCCCGTGACGCCGCACGGCCACTCGTGTCGCTCGAAGCTCTTCATCGCGAGCGACGCAACGGCCCAGGCCGGCTGCATCCAGACCACGCCCGCATCGGCGGACCCGAGCTCGCCGACCTGCGCCTCGCGTACGCGCGAGGTGCGCTTGTCGTAGGCGACGCGCGAGAGCACGCGATTCAGCGCGAGGCTGAGCCAGAGCGTCGCGGGACGATGAGCCTCGGCTCGCCACGGCGCGCGCTCGGGCGCATCGAAGAGCGAGGTCTTGTTGTCGAGGCGATCGATCGCGTCGAGCGTCTTGTGACCGAAGAGCTGTGGCGATGCGTTCGTGAGCACCGGGAGGGTGTGGGCCTCGGCGACGTCGGCGAGCGCGCGCAGCCACGCGAGGCTCGAGGCATCGGACGTGACCGCGGCATCCACGATGGCGAACGAGATGGGCGGCGCGCCGCCGCTGCGATCTTGCGCGAGCCGGTCGAGCTCCGACGGGATCGCGTCGTCTTCGCAGCTCAGCACCTCGAAGAGGACGCCGCGCTTCGGCATGCGGCGCGCGACGAAGGCGAGGCCGCGCCAAGCCGACTCGAGGCGGCGCACCTCGGGGTGCTGAAGGATCGCGGTGAGCTGCGTGCTGAGCGCCTCGTCGACGAGCCGGATGGCCTCGTCCGGTCGAAAGCTCGTGCCCGATTTTCCGCTGTGGGCGACCGCGCCGAGAAAAGTGTCGAATTTCCCGCCGCTGCCGCTGCCTCCGCTACGTGCCGACGCGTGCTCGAGCGGCGCGGTGTCATCGCCGCCCCCGTCGCCGACGAGATCGAGGATGCGGTCGATGGCGTCGTCGCGGGAGGGCGGCTGCGCGGCGCGCGCGGCCTGCGCCCCGACGCGCACGGTCTCGACGTGGCCGAGCACGCGCGCCACGAGCGGCGAAGCGTCCCAGAGGCGCGCGAGCTCGGAGCTGGCGACCTCGACGCTGAGCGCACCCTCCCGCAGCCGCTCGAGCAAGCGCCTGCCGTCGAGGAGCGAGCGCAAGAGCGGCACCTCGACGACGAGCTCGTCGGGGCGCAGGCTCTTGATGCCGGCCACGGCGAGCTCGACGCGGGCGCGGCGCCCCTCGAGGAGCACGCTCGGGACTTCGAGCAGGATCCGCGGGGCGAGGCGCGCGAACAGCGAGTCGACGTCGCCGCCTTCGACGCGCAACGGGTGAAGTGGGGCGTTGGCGCCGCCTCGGTGCTCGCCGCGCGGCAAGAACGAGCCGAGCGCGACGACGCGAAGCGGCAAGAGGACGTCGCCGAGCTCGACGGGCTCGGTCGCGGTCGCGCTCCTCTCGGCTCGCGCGCTTGATGCGGGTGATGCGGCGGTGGGCTTCGGGGCGCCCACGCCAAACGAGATCCCGCCGAGCATGATGCCGCCTTGATCGGCCTTATCGTCGTTCACGCGCGCGAGCATAGGATCGCGGGACCGAGCAGAAAAGACTCATGTATGCTCCCGCGCGATGGCGATGGGCCGTGTAACCGTAGGATTACTCGGCTGCGGCACGGTGGGCGGCGGCGTCGTGCGCCTCATCGTCGAGAACGCGGCTCGCATCGAGGCACGCGTCGGCAAGCGGGTCGAGATCGCGCGCGTGCTCGTGCGAGATCGCAACAAATCGCGCGGCTCGGGCTGCTCTTCTACGTGGCTCACGACGGACGCGGCCGAGGTGACCGACGACCCTGGCATCGACATCGTCGTCGAGGTGATGGGCGGCAGCGCCGCAGAGAGCCACATTCGACGCGCGCTCGCGAACGGCAAGAGCGTCGTCACGGCGAACAAGCTGCTGCTCGCGACGAAGGGCAGCGAGCTGCTCTCTCTGGCGAAGGAGCGCGGCGTCGATCTGGCGTTCGAAGGTGCCGTCGGCGGCGGGATCCCCATCGTGCGAACGCTGCGCGACGCGTTCGCGAGCGACACGGTGACGGCGCTCACCGGCATCGTGAATGGCACCTCCAACTATGTGCTGACGCGCATGGTCGAAGCGGGACTCTCGTTCGAGGCGGCCGTGAGCGAGGCGCAGGCGCTCGGCTACGCGGAGGCCGATCCGAGCATGGACGTCGACGGACACGACGCCGCGCAGAAGCTGCAGGTGTTGGCGCTGCTCGCGTTCGGTGCGTTCGTGCCCACGTCGGCCGTGCACACCGAAGGGATCCGCGGCATCGCGCCGGTCGACCACCGCATGAGCGCGCGCTTCGGGTATCGCATCAAGCACCTCGCCATCGGGCGCGTGCGCGACGGCGCGCTCGAGCTCCGGGTGCACCCGACCCTCGTTCCGGAGAAGAGCGTGCTGGCCAACGTCTCCGGTGTGCTCAACGGAGTGCTCGTCGACGGGCGCGCGCTCGGCCCGTGCCTCGTGACGGGGCAGGGCGCCGGCGCGATGCCGACGGCGGTCAGCGTGGTGTCGGACGTGATCGACGTGGCGCGCTCGCTCGTCGCCGGCGTCAGAGGGATGTCGACGCGCGGCATCACCGCCGCCGAGCGTCCGATCGCCCCGATGGGCGAGGTGGCGACGCGCTACTACTTGCGCCTCACCGTGAAGGACGAGCCCGGCGTGGTGGCGAAGATCGCGCGCGAGCTGGCGGATTGTGGCGTGAGCATCGAGCAGATGGTGCAGGAGGTCCCGAGCGGCGCCGCCGGCCTCGCTGCCACCATCGTCATCGTCACTCACCGAGCGCGTGAGGCGGGCGTCGTGGCCGCGCTCGAGGCAATCGCCAAGGGCAGCTACCTGGCAGAGAGCACGCGGCTCTTTCGCATCGAGGACGTGTGATGGAGCGCGCGGCGCCGCTCGGCGTGTTCGACTCGGGGCTCGGCGGGCTCACGGTGGTGCGCGCGCTCCGCGAGCGACTCCCTTCCGAGAGCATCGTTTACCTCGGCGACAACGCCCGTGTTCCGTACGGTACACGCTCGCGCGAGACCGTGATTCGCTACGCCCTCGGCTGCGCGCGAGAGCTCGAGCAGCGGGGCGTGAAGGGGATCGTCGTCGCGTGCAATACGGTCAGCTCGGTAGCGCTCGAGGTGCTGCGAGCGGAGCTGGATCTGCCGATCACGGGCGTCATCCTGCCGGGGGCTCGTGCTGCGACGAACGCGGCGGGGGAGGCGCCGATCGGCGTCCTCGGCACGCTCGGGACCATCAGCTCCGGAGCGTACACGCGCGCCGTGGCGTCGTTCTCGAGCCGTAGCGAGGTGCTCGGGCAGCCTGCGCCGCTGCTCGTCGCGCTCGCCGAAGAGGGGTGGACCGAGGGCGAGGTGCCGCGCCTCGTCGTGCGCCGCTACCTCTCGGCGTTCTTCGGACCGGAGGAGATCCCGGGCCTGCCGCGCGCGAGCAAGGTCGGCTGCGTGGTGCTCGGATGCACGCATTTTCCGCTGTTTCGTGAGCTCATCGAGAGCGAGCTCTACGAGATCGGCGGGCGCGGGATCCCGGTCGTGGACAGCGCCGCGGAGACCGCGCTCGACGTCGAGGCGGTCCTCGAGGCGCGAGGGCTCGCCACGACGGGCCGGGAGCGCGGCGAGCTGACGTTGCTCGTCACGGACATGCCGAAGAGCTTCGAGAGCGTGGCGACGCGCTTTCTCGGCGAACAGGTGCCGGGCGTCGAGCAGGTCGACCTGCGCTCGGCGTGAGCGCTGGTTCTCGGCCCGAAAACGGCCCAGCTGCGTCGTGTACGCGGCGCTTCGCGCCTTGCGTGACCTCCGGTAAGTCTTCATAGCGAAGGGACTCGCGTACAGGAAGTGCGCTGCGTTCCTCGCTCCTCGTCGCCTCGCATCTGGACCCTCTTGGGGCCGAGAACGGCATCGGGGGCGCGCGCTACAACCCGAGCAAGATGACGATGGCGCGATCCAGCTCGGCGATGGTGTCCTTTGCGCGCAGGGTCGCGTCACCGACGGTCTCGTGCGCGGCGAGCGGCTCTCTCACGTCGTAATAGATCTTGAGCTTCGGCTCGGTGCCGCTCGGGCGCGCGATCACTCGGTGACCGCCGTCGAGCTCGAACACGAGGACGTCGCTCTTCGGTAGCTCGATGGGCGTGGTCCGACCGGAGCGGTCCGCCTTCGTGCCGCGCGCGCAGTCGGTCAACGCCTCGACCTCGAAGCGCGCGAGCCGAGTCGGAGGCGCGGCGCGGAGGCCCGCCATGAGCGACGCCATCTGCTCCTTGCCCTCTGCGCCGGGGAACTGGATCGAGCGCTGGTGGCTCACGAAAAGGCCGAATTTGCGCGCGATCCGCTCGAGCTCGTCCGTGAGCGTCTTGCCGTCGGTGTGGAGCTCCGCGGCGAGCGTCGCGAGCGCCAGCGCGGCGCTGATGCCGTCCTTGTCGCGCACCACGGTTCCGACCGAGTAGCCGAGCGCCTCTTCGTAGCCGAACACGAAGCGCGAGGTGTTGCTCGCTTCGCGCGCCATCGCGAGGTTCGCGATCCACTTGAACCCGGTCAGCGTCGTGGCCGAGTCGGCGCCGAGCTCCTTCGCGATGGCGAGCAGCTGGGGCGACGAGACGACGGTCGTCACGACGAGCGGCATGGGCGAGCGCTTCGTGCCGAGGTCGCGCTCGAGCGCGGTGTGGCCGAGCAGCACGCCCACCTCGTTGCCCGTGAGCTGCCGGTAGCTGCCGTCGCCGAGGCGCACGACGGCGGCGAGGCGGTCGGCGTCGGGATCGTTGGCGAGGATGAGGTCGCCCCCGGTTTTTCGCGCGAGCGCGAGCGCGAGGTCGAGGGCGCCCGGCTCTTCGGGGTTCGGGAAGGCGACGGTCGGAAAATTCCCGTCGGGCTCGGCCTGCTCGGGGACGACCTCGAGCGCGGAAAACCCGGCCTCGCGTAGCACTTTGCATGCGAGCGGCCAACCGACTCCGTGCATCGGCGTGTACACGAGCTTGAGCGAGCGGCCCGGCCCTTCGGGTTCGACGAGCGCGAGGACGGCGTCGAGGTAGCGACGATCGAGCGCGTCCCCGAAGGTCGTGACGAGCCCGCGCTCGCACGCCTCTGCAAACGCCATCGTCGCGATCTCGTCGGCGGGAGGGCAGCAGTCGATCCTCGCCGCGATGCCGGTGTCCCAGGGCGGGACGATCTGCGCGCCGTTGTCCGCGTAGACCTTGTACCCGTTGTACTCCGGCGGGTTGTGGCTCGCCGTGACCATGACGCCGGCGGCGGCTTGGAAGTCCCTCACCGCGAAGGCGACGACTGGCGTCGGGCAGAGCTTCTCGGAGAGATGCACCGCGAGGCCCGCGGCGGCGAGGACGGAGGCCGTTGCCTCGGCGAACTCGCGGCTCTTGCGGCGACCGTCGTAGCCGACGACGACGCCGCGCGTGGCTGCATCGGGCATCGTGGCGAGGAGATAGCGGGCGAGGCCGTACGAGGCGCGTCGCACGACGGCGAGGTTCATGCGCGTCTCGCCGGCGCCGAGGATCCCGCGGAGCCCGGCGGTGCCGAACGCGAGTGGCCCGGCGAAGCGCTCGGCGAGCTCCGGCGAGCGCTCACGCACGAGCGCGTCGAGCTCGGCGCGATCGGTGGGATCGGGATCGTGGGAGAGCCATGCTTCGGCGCGGCGGACGAGCGCTTCGAGATCCATGCGTGTCATGCCTCGTGATTCTGAGCTCGGAGGTGCGGCGGCGCGTCGGCGTCCGGCAGGGAACTAGGCCTTGCCCTTGGCGAGCGCCTCGGCGAAGC